>JBBQIH010000366.1:0-2585 GCA_038324725.1 Cyanobacteriota bacterium
CGACGCCATGCCCCACACGGCCATGGAAATGCCCAACAGCAGCGGCACATCGCGGCGCACCAGCCGGCTCCTGACGCGCAGGGGAACGATGGCGGCGCTGGCGCCCAGCACCACCAGGATGTTGAAGATGTTGCTGCCCACCACGTTGCTGACGGCCAGGTCGGCATCGCCATTGAATGTGGAGATCAGGCTCACGAACAGTTCCGGGGCGCTGGTGCCCAGGGAGACGACGGTGAGGCCGATCACCAGCTGGGGAATGCCCAGCAGTAGGGACAGGGCGACGGAACCAGCCACGAACAGCTCTCCGCCGCCGAACAGCACCAGAATCCCGAGGATGATCTCGACGGAACTCGGCAGCGTAGGCATCGAAGGGGCGTTGTAAAGCCCCCCATCCTAGGTAGGCGACGCCTGGCTGTTCAAAGTGACACGCTGGAACTCCCCTCCCTGCCGCCCCCCTGAATCAGGAAACCCTGCTGTTCCAGCCAGCCCGGCCGGCCGCCGATGCCCTGAGCACCGTGCTGGCCTTCCCGAGCAGCTATTCGGTGGGGATCACCAGCCTGGGGTACCAGGTGGTCTGGGCCAGCCTGGCCCGTCGGAGCGACCTGGATGTGCGCCGGCTGTTCACCGACCAGGGGGACCCGCCACACCGTCACTGCGACCTGTTCGGACTGTCGCTCAGCTGGGAACTGGACGGGCCGGTGCTGCTCGACCTGCTCGAGCGGCAAGGAATTCCCCTGTGGAGTCATCAGCGGGGTGAGGGCGATCCGATCGTGTTCGGCGGGGGGCCGGTGCTGACCGCCAACCCCGAACCCCTGGCCCCCTTCTTCGACGTGGTGCTGCTCGGCGACGGCGAGCTGCTGCTGCCCGCCTTCATCGACGCGCTCCAGGCCGCCCGCACCCTGCCCCGCCCCGAACGCCTGCGCCAACTGACCAGGGTTCCCGGGGTCTATGTGCCGGCGCTGTACGCCCCGCGCTACGACAGCGAGGGCGCCCTGCTGGGGGTGGAGCCCATCGCCACCGAGGTGCCGGCCACCATCGCCAAGCAGACCTGGCGCGGCAACACCCTGAGCCATTCCACTGTCATTACGGCGGAGGCGGCCTGGCCGTCGATCCACATGGTGGAGGTGGCCCGCAGCTGCCCGGAGCTGTGCCGTTTCTGCCTGGCCAGCTACCTGACTCTGCCGTTCCGCACCGCCTCCCTCGACGACGGCCTGATCCCAGCGGTGGAGACGGGGCTGGCGGTGACGCAGCGGCTCGGCCTGCTGGGGGCCTCGGTGACCCAGCACCCCCAGTTCGGCGACCTGCTCAGCTGGCTCGATCAGGACCGTTTCGAGGGCACCCGGGTGAGCGTCAGCTCGGTGCGGGCGGCCACCGTGACCCCCCAGCTGGGGCGGATCCTGGCCCGGCGGGGGAGCAAGTCGCTCACGATCGCGATCGAAAGCGGCAGCGAGCGCCTGCGCCGAGTGGTGAACAAGAAGCTGAGCGGCGAAGAGATCTTCGCGGCGGCCCGCTACGCCAGGGAGGGTGGCCTCAGCGGCCTGAAGCTTTACGGCATGGCCGGGCTGCCGAGCGAAGAGGACGCCGACATCGAGGCCACCGCCGACCTGCTTGTGGACCTGAAGAAAGCCACCCCTGGCCTGCGGCTCAGCCTGGGGGTGAGCACCTTCGTGCCCAAAGCCCACACCCCCTTCCAGTGGCAGGGGGTGCGCCCGGAGGCCCAGAAGCGCCTGCAGCGGCTGGCGCGGCGCCTGCAGCCGAAGGGCATCGAGCTGCGGCCGGAGAGCTACGGCTGGAGCGTCATCCAGGCCCTGCTCTCCCGCAGCGACCGCCGCCTGGCTCCGGTGATCGCCGCGGCGCGGGGCCAGCACGACAGCCAGGGTGGCTGGAAGACGGCCTACCGGGCGGTGCGGGCCGGGGAGGCGGAGGGGCCTGCGGATCTGCCGGTCCCCCTGCCGCTGCCCCCCCCCTGGGAGGAGGTGGTCCACGCCACCTGGGGTGAGGAGAGGGTGCTGCCCTGGACCCATCTGGAGGGGCCCCTGCCCCCGGCCACCCTGCTCAGGCATCGGCAGGAGGCGCTGGCTGGCGATAGCAGCGCAGACCCGCCAGCAGCACCCAGCCCGCCACATTGACGCGGCTGTCGTAGAGGGGAATGTCGGTGGCATGCAGGGCCACCAGCACCAGGGTCGCCGCCCACCAGGCCCGATCGAACAGGCTGCCGCCGGCCATGCCCAGCCAGCCGGCCCGGCCCAGCAGCCACAGCACCAGCCCCACCACGAGCACGGCGACCGGCACCCCGTGGCTCAAGGCCAGATCGATCGGCAGGTTGTGGGGGTGGCCATGCCAGAAGCCCGTGCGCATGGGGTAAATGATGCTGAAGGCGGCCGCTCCCCAGCCCAGCCAGGGCCGTTCGGCGATCAGCCCCAGGGCCACCTGCCACTGGGCCAGGCGGGTGATCGCCAGCGGACGCTGGCCGCCGTGCTCAAGGTCGATCAGCCGGCCCCAGATCGCTTCGGGCACCAGGTGGCGGGCCAGCTCCTGCAGGCCCAGGGGCACCCAGGGCAGGGTGGCCAGCCCGATCACCGCCA
>JBBQIH010000367.1:0-2578 GCA_038324725.1 Cyanobacteriota bacterium
CCTGGGCTCACGCCTCCTGCAGGGCAGCCTCCTGTCCCTGCTGGTCAGCTTCGTGGGGATCTCGGTGTATATCTCCTTCAGCTACAGCGGCATCTTCGCCGTCCTGGCCCTGCTGTGTCTGGCCCATGACGTGCTGATCACCTGCGGTTTGTTCGCCTGGCTCGGGCTGCTGCAGGGCATCGAAGTTGATTCCCTCTTCGCCGTCTCCCTGATCACCATCGCCGGCTATTCCGTCAACGACACGGTGGTGGTCTACGACCGGATCCGTGAGCAGCGACGCACCCTGGGCGATCTTCCCCTGATCGACCAGGTGGATGTGGCCGTGGATGCCACCCTCACAAGGTCGCTTTACACCTCCTTCACCACCCTGTTGCCCCTGGTCGCCCTGATCTTCTTCGGGGGCAGCACCCTGTTCTGGTTCGCGGTGGCGCTCACCCTCGGCATTGCCGTCGGCAGCTGGTCAAGCATCGGCCTGGCTCCCACCCTTCTTCCGGTGTTCTCGAAGCGATGAGCCGCTCCGATCGCGTCGAAGCGGTCAGGAGTGGCTGGCCGCTGCTTCCCTTGGTGCTGTTGGTGCTGGCCCTGATCGATCTGCGGGTGGAGTTGATCCTGCTATGGGATCACTTCACCTTGACCGCCGTCACCGCCGCGGTGCGTTCCCATCTGCTGGCCGTGGCGGTGCTGCTCAGCCAACCGTCCCTCTGGCACCACTACCGCCGTTCCCGCGGCTGAGGCGACCCCCGCGCGCTGGGCCCCTCGAGGGATCAGACCTGATCCCAGCGGTCCATCACATCACGGACGAGCACCTCTTCGCAGATCACCTGCAGCACCACAACCAGCGGCAGGGCCAGCAGAAGTCCGGGTAATCCCAGCAGGGCCCCCAGACTCAGCTGGGCCATCAGGGCCACCGTGGGCAACAGGTTGACGGTGCGGCTCAGCAGCAGGGGGGTGAGCAGGAAGGCTTCGCCGTTCTGAAGCAGCAGCCGCAGAACGAGCACCTGGATCACCTTCGCCGGGGAGATCAGTAGGGCGACGGCCAGGGGCAGCAGGGTGGCGGCGGTCGGACCGATGGTGGGCACGAAGGTGAGCAGACCGCAGACCAGGCCGCTCAGCAGGGCCAGGGGCACCTGCAGCACGGCCAGTCCCGCCCAGGTGGTGAGGAAGACCACCGTGCCGGAGATGGTCATGCCCGCTAACCAGCCACCCAGGGCCTCGCGGCATTCGCGCAGCAACTGTTCCATGCGCCGGCGGTAGAAGCGGGGCGTGGCGGCGATCACCAGGCGTTGATGGCTGACTGGATCAAGCGCCATCAGGATCGCCAGCAGCAGCAGCAGCACCAGTTGAATCGTGCTGTTGGCGGCGCCACCCGCCACGCCGAGCAGCTGCCCGCCCAATGGCTGGAGCCGATCCAAGACGCTCCCATCGGCCAGCTGCCGCTCCAGATCGCGCAGCAGGGGGGTCTTGGGTACCACGTCGCCGAGCCGCTGGATCAGCTGGGGCACCAGCTGGCTGAACTGGCGGATCTGGTCGATCACTTCCGGCAGCAGCAGTTGGCCCAGGACCCAGCCGATCACGAGCAACGCCAGCAGCACCAGCGACAGGGCCGCCCCCCGATTCAAGGGAGTGAGGCGCCGCAGCAGGCTGGTGGGCACATCCAGCGCCACCGCCAGCACCACGGCACCGAAGAGGATCAGCAGCACCAAGCGCAGTTCCCAGAGCAGCAGGAACAGCGCCACAAGGGCGAGAGCCCCGAGCAGGGTGCGTGCCTTCATGTCTGCCGCCGCTCCCGCTTCCAGGGGTCGAGGATGTCATGGATCAGCACTTCCCTCAGCAGCACCTGCAGACACACCGCCAGGGGCAGGGCCAGCAACAGACCGAGGGGGCCGAACAGCAGGGTGAACAGGAGCTGGGCCGTGAGGGTGAGGCCCGGCAGCAGTTGCAGCTGATGGTGCATCACCGAGGGGGTGATGACATAGCTCTCGAGGTTCTGGATCAGGACGTAGACGAGCAACACGGCCAGGGCCTTCCAGGGAGCATCCAGGAGGGCCACCGACATCGGGAAGATCGTGCTCAGCGTCGGTCCCACGTTGGGGATGATGTTGAGCAGTCCGGCCAGCAGGGCATTGGCCGCCACCAGTTTCACCCCCAGCAGGGAGAGACCAATGGCCGCCAAAAGGCCTACGCAGAGGGAGCTGATCAGCACCCCGACCATCCAGCTGCTGAGCGCTGTGCCGCAGGCCACCAGCACCTGGCGCAGCCGCCGCCGGTAGAACGAGGGCGCCAGCAGCAGCAGGGCCTCCAGATAGCCGGTGGGCTGGGCGGCGACCATCAGGGAGACGACCACCACGAAGAGGGTCTGGAGCAGGCCGGCGCCGAGGTTGCCGGCCACGCCCACCAGACCGATGGCCCCACCCCCGAGCCGGTCCAGCAGATCGGGGGGCAGGGTGGTGGGAATCGAGAGGCTGGATTTCAGCCAGTCGAGGCTGCCCTCCCGGCGGCCGTAGAGCATCTGGGACGCACCCTCAAGCCACTGGCGCAGCAGTGTCAACAACTCCGTCCAGGCCCGCGGCACCTGCAG
>JBBQIH010000368.1:0-2572 GCA_038324725.1 Cyanobacteriota bacterium
CCTGATCGCGCGACATCGCGGGAGGGGAGGCGTGGCCGTTGGTCTGCGGCTGCATTATGTCGGTGGCCAGCTCAGCCAAAGTTACCGATAGATCACATTGGACTGAAACGCATCAGGGCGCAACGGCCTGTGAGGATTGTCTGGCTGGGTGGCTGGCTGCCTGGCGGTGGCTGAGATCCATCACTGGGCGCCAGCAGGAGTGGGGCGGGGCTTCAGAGGCCGGGGCGGTGCGGCGGTTCCGTCTTTGCGCCCCAAGCTGAGCTCGGGCTGTTCGGGATCGCTCAAATCGATCAGCTGCGGTGGGCCGCCTTTCATGCTGGCCGGCAGGGTGCGGCTGAGGTGGGCGACCACTTCCAGCCGGCGGGGCAGGCGGGCGTCGGGGGGGCCCAGCCGCACCCGGCCCAGCTGGATGGTCGTGAGCCAAAGGCTGCCGTCCGGTTCGAAGCGGATTTCCCGCAGACCGGGACCCAGCACCTCCCGCTCCTTCAGCACCCTGGCCAGCACGGCCCGGTGGCGGGCGTTCCAGCCGACGACCAGCAGGGACAGGTCGTCCTGGCGGCGCACTCCCATGTGCTGGCGGATGCTGATCCAGTTGCCCAGCCGATCCACGAAGCCCATGTCCGGTCCGCGGCCGGTGCGGCGCTCAGCTCGGGCCACCGCCTCCCTGTCCTTCAGCTCCACCCGAAGCCGCGGCGGCAGCATCAGCCGGCTCACCTTCACCTGCTCCACGGGCAGGGCCCCCATCAGGTTGCTGGCCACCTGGCGGGGCTGCAGGGCCATCAGGGGCTGGGGAAAGCGCAGTCCGGCCGCCGTGATCACCTGGTCGCGACTCACCACGGCGCTGCCGATGACCTCCACCTGGGCCGGATCCCGAAGGGTCCAGCCCTGCCGCAGCAGCAGGTAACCCAGGCCGGCGGAGACGGCACTGAAGACCAGGATGCGCCAGAGCAGGCGCAGCCGCTCGCTGCGGCGCTGACGGCGCAGTTCCTTGCGGCGCAGCACTCCCGGCGGCAGGGGCGCTCCCGGCGACGGTGGGGCTCCCGGCGAAGAGGGGGCCTGCTTCACAACTCGCAGCGGGAGCGGGCCATGAGTTCATCCATCCAGGTGCGGGCGCGGCGGGCGTCGGTGAAGGGCAGCTCCTCCTGCTGGCCACTCCCCACCAGCCGCAGTCGGCAGGCCCCTTCGCTCTCCTCGGTCAGGGGAGCCTCCCCGGAGCTGAGCGAGAGCAGCTCGACCATTTCCAGGCGCTTGATGCTGAAACAGCCCACCGGCTCGAAGCTGCCAGCCACGAACCGGCTCCAACTCAGTTCTCCGTTGATGAGCCGGGCGGCCCCACAGCCATCCAGCTTGGCCAGTTCAGCGCCACTGGCCCAGTCGCGGAACAGCTGCTGTCGACGCCGTTCAATCCAGCCGAGGGACACCAGGAGCACGAAGGCCGCCAACAGCGGCAGCCACAGCAGGCCATGGATCATGCGGCTGGTCCTTCCACGTTCATCCAATGCTCCGATCTTCTCGCGCCCAGCACCAATTGATGCACCAGGTCGGGGAGTGGTAATCCACTCGCCTCCCACAGCATGGGGTACATGCTCTGGCTCGTGAAGCCCGGCAGGGTGTTGATCTCGTTCAGCCAGAGGCCGCCTGTGGCTTCGTCGTAGAAGAAATCGACCCGGGCCAGCCCCCCGGCCGCCACCGCCCGGCAGGCGTCGAGGGCCATCGCCCGGGCCCGTTCGCTCACCGCCTCGCTCACCAAGGCGGGGATCACGGTGTTGCTGAGGCCCTCGCTGTACTTGGTCGCGTAGTCGTACCAGTCGGTATCGAAGCGGATTTCGCCCAGTACCGAGGCCCTCAGACCATCTCCCTGGCCATCGCTGCACTGCAGCACGGCGCATTCCAGTTCCCTGGCCTTCACGCCTTGCTCCACCACCAGGCGCCGGTCGAGGCCCGCGGCCAGCTCCAGGCCCATGAGCAGGGCGGCACGGTCGCCGGCCTTGCTGATGCCCACCGAGGAGCCCATGTTGGCCGGCTTGACGAAGCAGGGATAGCCGAGCTGGCTCTCGAGCCGCTCCATCAGGGCCTCCCGGGCACCGGGGATCGAGGCGGCCAGATCAGCCGCCTCGACACAGGCGTAGGGCACCTGGGGCAGGCCGGCGGCGGCGAAGGCGGCCTTCATGGCCTGCTTGTCCATCCCCAGGGCCGACCCCAGCACCCCGGAGCCGACGAAGGGCACCCCCATCAAGGTGAACAGCCCCTGGACCGTGCCGTCCTCCCCGTTGGGGCCATGCAGCACCGGAAACCACACCTCCATCTCCAGGGCCCCCTCCGGAAGGCCCCGGAAGCCGCCCGCCTCCGGCTGGCCCGGCAGATCGTCGGGTTCGGCGGGCAGGCCCCGCTCCAGGACTGCCGTCGCCACGGACTCCGGCCACCAGCCGCCACGACGGTCGATGTAGAAGCAACGGACCCGATAGCGCTCGGGATTGGCGCCGCTGCGCAGTGCCCGCAGCACGGTCTGGGCCGAGCGAATCGAGACGGCGTGTTCGCCGGAGGCTCCCCCGAACACCAGGCCGACGCGGGT
>JBBQIH010000369.1:0-2568 GCA_038324725.1 Cyanobacteriota bacterium
CGACATTGGAGCCGAACACCCAGGGGTTCAGCCGTGGGTCAAACGTTGTGCGCTGGCTGTTGGTCCAGCAACCACGCAGGTTGAAGTTGCAATAGCGGCCATCGGCGAAGGTGACGTCGACAATGGGATTGTTGACCAGATTGTTCTCCAGATTGCGGCGCGCACGACGACCAAATTGCCGCTCTGTTTCGTTCAGGGCGGCACCGTTGGCATTGAAACAGACGCTCACGGAGCTGTCACAGATCACCCCCTGCCTGGGGAAAGAAACGGATCTGTAGTTCGGCTGACCGTAGCCTGGGGGCAAGGATCCCCCACCGCCGCCCCATGGAGAATTCTGCGGCTGTTGCTGCTGCGTCGGAGGACCCCAGGGATTGCCCTGGGCGCGTGCCTCAGAAGACATTGAAACAATGGGCAGGACGGCAAACAGAATGGACGAACGACCAAAGAACCTCGCGAGAGCGCGAGAATGAGCGTGCATAAACAACTCGTTGGAGAGACGCTTCATCATGCCTTGATCACTGGAATCCAGAATACCAGAATAGCCCTTTTCCTTCTCAGTTTCCTGGCAATCTGCAGCATCAAAGCAGAAGAAATCTCAACGGATTGGATCGTGCGCCGCGACAACTCTCCCGGGCCCTGACCGGCCTGGCTGCCACCTCACTCTGCTTCGAGGCTGCCACGCACCATGTTCATGCCGCAATGGAACGGGTAAGGGCCCGACCGGGTGGGCAACAGCTCAATGCTTGTGGTGGCACCAAGGGGCAGGTCGAGGGTGCGCTGAAAGTCCGGAAAGATCACCTGGGCCACACAGCCGCTGGGATCGGTGCGGTGAAACCGGAGCAGCACGGGCCGGCCGGCCTTCACCCTGATCTGGGACGGGGAGTAGCCGCCATCCACGGTGATGGTGATCTCCTGCAGCCCCTGGTCCCCTTCGCTGGCCACCACGCCACCACCATGGCGGCCCAGAAACCACCAGAGCTCCGCGGCGATCAGGGCCAGACCCACCGCCACCACCAGCACCTGAAGCGCCAGCGGCTGGGGGATCGTGCGCCACAGGGGCGCTGAGAGAACGAGGGGTGCCGCAAAGAGGGGCGTCATGCCACGGCCCCCACGGAGCGATGGGCGGGCCGGAAGCGTCGCAGCCGCAGGGCATTGCTCACCACCGACACCGAGCTGAAGGCCATGGCGGCCCCCGCCAGCATCGGGTTCAGCAGCCAACCCGTGAGCGGGAACAGCAGGCCGGCGGCGATCGGAATCCCCGCCACGTTGTAGGCAAAGGCAAAGAAGAGGTTCTGGCGAATGGTGGCCATGGTGCGGCGGCTGAGTTCGATCGCCGCTGGCACACCGCCCAGATGGCCTGAGAGCACGGTGATGTCGCTGGCGGCGATCGCCACATCGGTGCCCGTGCCCATGGCGATGCCCACCTCCGCCCGGGCCAGGGCAGGAGCATCGTTGAGACCGTCGCCCACCATCGCCACCGGTCCCTGTCCCTGATCCTGCAAGCGCTGCACCACTGCCGCCTTGTCGCCGGGAAGCACCTCGGCAATCACCCGCACGATTCCCACATCGGCGGCCACCACCTCACTGGTGCGGCGGGCATCGCCGCTGAGCAGCACCACCTCGAGCCCAAGCTTGCGCAGGGCGGCCACGGCGGCATGGGCTTCCGGCTTGATCGGATCGGCGATGCCGAAGCAGGCCTCCATCCGCCCGGCCACCGCCACAGCGGCCACGCTACGGGCGGCCCGCTCGAGGCGCGCCACCACCGGATCGAGGGGGGCGGTGTCCAAGCCCGAGGCTTCCAGCCAACGGGGGCTGCCCACCCGCACCTCCTTGCCGGCCACGGTGGCCAGGACGCCAAGTCCGGTCATGGCCTCAAAAGCCTCCACATCCGGAGGCACTTCATGGCCCCGGCGGCCCGTGGCATAGGCCACGATCGCCTCGGCCAGGGGATGTTCCGAGCGCGACTCCACCGCCGCCACCAGGGCCAGCAGGCTCTGGACAGGCATCTGCCCCCCCTGGAGGCGTTCGAAATCGGTCACCTCGGGCTGGCCGGCGGTGAGGGTGCCGGTCTTGTCCAGCACAATGGTGCGCAGCCCACCGGCCGTTTCCAGCGCCTCGGCGCTGCGGAAGATCAGGCCGTTCTCAGCCCCTTTGCCGGAAGCCACCATGATCGCCGTGGGGGTGGCCAGGCCCAGGGCGCAGGGACAGGCGATCACCAGCACACTGACCAGGAACAGCGTCGCCAGCACCACGTTGCCGCTGACCAGAAACCAGAGCACGAAGGTGGCGATGGCGATGGCGATGACCACCGGCACGAACCAGCCCACCACCTGATCCGCCAGGCGCTGCACCCGGGTGTGGGAACTCTGGGCCTGGCGCACCAACTCCACGATGCGGGCCAGCGTGGTGTCGCCGCCCACCCGGGTGACGCGGAACGTGAAGCTGCCGCTGCGATTCATTGAAGCGCCGATCACCCCATCCCCGGGACCTTTGGCCACCGGCGTCGGCTCGCCGGTGAGCATCGATTCCTCCACCCAGGAGCTGCCCTCCACCACCACCCCATCCACG
>JBBQIH010000370.1:0-2557 GCA_038324725.1 Cyanobacteriota bacterium
GCCATCCGCTCAACCGCCCGCGGGGGGCATCGCCCTTCCGATGTGACGTTCGCCGCAGGCCTCGGCCCGTCGCATCTGTCGCTGGCGCTCGGTGAAACGCTCCCGGTCGGCGGCTGAGAACCGATTGACGCAGTGCCGGCAGCTCACCCCCGCCACGTAGCTCTCCAGCTCCAGGTCGGCAGGGGCCAGGGGCAGGCCGCAGGCATGGCACACGTGGTAACAGCCCGGCTGCAGCTGGTGGTTCAGGGCCACCCGCTGATCAAACACGTAGCACTCCCCCTGCCAACGGCTCTCGGCTTCTGGCACCCGCTCGAGGTAGTTGAGGATCCCGCCCTGCAGTTGCAGCACGTTCTCGAACCCCTGGGCCAGCAGGTAAGCCGTGGCTTTCTCGCAGCGGATGCCGCCGGTGCAGAACAGGGCCAGCCGTTGTGGTTGCGTCTCGGCCAGCAGCGGCCTGAGCCGCTGCTCCACCCAGGCGGGAAAATCGCTGAAGTTGTCGGTGCCGGGGTCGATGGCGCCCTCGAAGCTGCCCAGGGCCACCTCGTAGTGGTTGCGGGTGTCGATGGTCAGGGTGCCGGGATCGCCCAGCACGGCGTTCCAGTGCTCGGGGGCCACCGGCACCCCCGTGCCCCGTGACGGCTGGGCGGAGGGCTCGGCCATGGTCACGATCTCCGCCTTGAGGCGCACCTTGAAACGGTGAAACACGTACCCCTCGGCCTCACTGCGCTTCACATCCAGGTTCGCCAGGCGTGGGTCGGCCTGCAGCAACTCCAGCAGGGCGGCGACGCTGGAGGCCGATCCGGCGACCGTGCCGTTGATGCCCTCGCTGGCCAGCAGGATGGTGCCCAGCAGACCGCTCTCGTTCCCCAGGGCCACCAGCCTGGTCTGCCAATCGGGCAGTTCCGCGCTGGCCAGGGGAACGAATCTGTAGAACGCGGCGACCTGCACCCTCAGCGGCCGGCGGCGGCGGCGAGCGGCTGGCCCTCCAGCTGCACCACCTTGACCCCGGCGGCCCGCAGCAACTCCTGGTCGCTGCTCACCGCCGGATTGGAGGTGGTGAGCAGGGTGTCGCCATAGAAGATCGAATCGGCGCCCGCCAGCAGGCAGAGGATCTGGGCCTCCCGCCCCAGCTGCTCGCGTCCCGCACTGAGCCGCACCCGGCTGTGGGGCATGAGGATGCGGGCGGTGGCCACCATCCGCACCAGTTCCAGGGGGTCGACCGCCGGCCGTTCCTGCAGCGGTGTGCCCTCCACAGCCACCAGGGCATTGATCGGCACGCTCTCGGGGTGGGGATCCAGGCAGGCCAGCACCTGCAGCAGCCCGGCGCGGTCTTCGGGCCCCTCGCCCAGGCCGATGATGCCGCCGCAGCAAAGATCGATACCGGCGCTCCGCACCCGCTGCAGGGTGTCGAGGCGCTCCTGGTAAGTGCGGGTGGAGATGATCCGCTCGTAATGCTCGGGGCTGGTGTCGAGGTTGTGGTTGTAGGCGGTGAGCCCCGCTTCCGCCAGCCGGGCCGCCTGGTCGCCTGTGAGCATGCCGGCGGTGACGCAGGCCTCCAGACCCAGCTCCCGCACACCCCGCACCATGGCGAGCATCGCCTCGAACGGCGCCCCATCGCGGATCTCCCGCCAGGCCCAGCCCATGCAGAAGCGATGGGCTCCGGCATCCCGGGCCTGCCGGGCGCGCTCCAGCACCGGTGCCACCGCCAGCTGCGGGCGTCCGCTCACGTCGCTGGGGTGGTGCATCGACTGGGGGCAGTAGGCGCAGTCCTCCTCGCAGCCTCCCGTCTTGACGCTCAGCAGCGAGGCCAGCTGCACGCGGTAGCCGGGGTTGGCGCTGCGGTGGACGCCCTGGGCCTGCCACAGCAGATCCATCAGGGGCAGTTCGAGCAGGGCCTGGATCTCCTGGCGGGACCAGTCGTGGCGCAGGGTCATGGGGCGTTCTCCACACCGTTCTGGACGCCACTCTGGACGCCACCGAAGCGACGTTGGCGACCTTGATAGTCGAGCAGGGCCGCCAGCAGGGCCCCGGTGTCGAAGTCGGGCCAGAGCACCTCGGTGATGTGCAGCTCCGCGTAGGCCAGCTGCCAGAGCAGGAAGTTGCTGATGCGCTGCTCGCCGCTGGTGCGGATCAGCAGGTCGGGGTCGGCATCGCCGGCGGTGAACAGCTCGGCGGCGAACAGGTCCTCGTTGATGCTGCCCGGATCGAGGTCGCCCCGGGCCGCCCGCTCGGCGAGACGGCGGGCGGCCCGCACCAGCTCGCTGCGGCCGCCGTAGTTGGTGCAGACATTGAAATGGATGCCGCTGTTGGCGGCGGTGCGCTCGGTCGCGTCGCTGATCAACTCCTTGAGGCCCTCCGGCAGGGGCTCCAGATCGCCCAGGAAGCGGATCCGCACCTGCTGGCGTTCAAGCGCCTCCAGTTCCCGGGCGAGCACCCGTTCAAACAGGGCCATCAGAAACGCCACCTCCTCGCCGGGTCGGGTCCAGTTCTCGGTGGAGAACGCATAGGCGGTGAGCGCGCAGATGCCCCAGTCGCTGCAGTGGCGCAGGGTGCGCTT
>JBBQIH010000371.1:0-2556 GCA_038324725.1 Cyanobacteriota bacterium
GTGGGGTAGGCCACGCAGGTGAGCACGAACCCGGACTCGATCTGGTCATCGTCGAGGAAGCTCTGATCCGACTGATCGACGGTTCCGGTCGTGAGCTTGCCGGCACAGGTGGAGCAGGCGCCGGCGCGGCAGGAATAGGGCAGATCGATTCCCTGCTCCTCAGCGGCATCGAGGATGTACTGATCGTCAGGAACCTCAATGGTCTTGTTGAGGCCCTCGCTCTCGTTGATGAGGGTGACCTTGTAGGAAGCCATGGAAGAGATTGGAGCTCACAGACACCCGGATAGCCAGGGCCTGTAGGACCCGCCCTTCCTACATCCGACAGGGGGCTTTCCCGGCGATCTTGGCCTCGCAGGCCGGGAAGGCCAATCAAAGCCAGGACACAGATCAGCGTGCCTTATGTGACATCCGATGCCGAACGGATCCGCAGCAGGCCCCAGCGGTCCTGTTCGACCCGCTGTTCCACCCACCAGCCCGCGGCCAGCAGATCCCGCTCCAGGCCAGGGGCCTGATCCACCAGCAGACCGCTGAGCAGGCCCACCCCGCCGGGGTCCAGCAGGCGCGGAAACCAGGGAATCAGGGCCTCGATCACCGGCGCCAGGATGTTGCAGAGCAACAGATCGGCGCCGCGTCCCTCCAGCAGCTCCGAGAGGGCCTCCGCCGACCCTGTGGTCACCGTCAGCGCCTGCGCGCCGTCCAGGCCGTTCAGGGCGGCGTTCTCGCGGGTCGCCCGCTCCGCCAGGGGATCGCAGTCGGCGGCCGCCACGGTCGCCGCCCCCAGCCGCAGGGCGGCCAGGCCCAGGATGCCGCTGCCGCAGCCCAGATCGGCCACCCGCAGCCCCCGCAGCCCCGGCCCCAGGCCGGCCCGCTCCCGTTCACCGGCCAGGGCTTCGAGCGCCTCCAGGCAGAGGCGGGTGGTGGGATGGCTGCCTGTGCCGAAGGCGCTGCCCGGATCGATGCGGATCACCAGGCGATCGGCCTGCTCCGGCGGCACCTCCAGCCAGGCCGGCAGCACCAGCAGCCGCTCGCCCACCGGATCGGGCCGCCAGTGACTCTTCCAGCTCAGGCTCCAGTCCTCATCGTCCTGGCGGTGCCAGCGGACCTGTGGCAGCGCCAGGTTGAAGGGCTCCCCCAGGGGGGCCAGGGCCCGCTCCAGCTCCAGCCGCTGGTCGGCGGGCCAGTCGCTTTCTGGCAGCCAGGCCAGCAGCCGGCGGTGCTGAGGGGCCTCGGGGGGATGCTGCAGGGCCACCCGAGGCACCCCCAGGAGCGGCAGCTTCCAGAGCAGGGATTCCTCCAGTTCGGCAGGGGCGGCCATCTCCAGCCGCCACCAGACCAGGCCCATCAGAGGGTGACCGGATGGGCGGCCTGGATGCCGTTGATGTCGTGGATCACCGCCAGCAGGCTGGGGGGAATCGGGTCATCGAGGCTCAGCACCATCACGGCGTCGCCCCGCACGATGCGGCGCCCCACCTGCATCGAGGCGATGTTGACGTTGTGCTCGCCGAGCAGGGAGCCCAGTTCTCCGATGATGCCGGGCATGTCCCGGTGGCGCGTGAAGAGCATGTGACGGCTCGGCGTCACGTTCACCGGGAACTCGTCGATGGTGGTGATGCGCAGTTCCCCGTCGGTGAACACCGCGCCGGTGACGCTGTGGTTGCCGCGGGGACTACGGGAGCTCAGCTGGAGCGAACCGCCGGCGAAGTCGCGGCTGGCATCGTCCTTCACCTCAAGCACGTGGATGCCGCGCTCCTTGGCTTCCAGGCTGGCGTTGACGTAATTGATGCTGTCGCCCAGGGCGGCCGAGAGGATGCCCTTGAGGGCCGCCACCACCAGGGGCTGGGCCGGGTGGGAGGCGAATTCCCCCTGCAGCCGCACCTCCAGTTCGCTGATCTGGCCACTGGCCAGCTGGCTGAGCAGCAGGCCGAGGGTTTCGGCCAGTTGCAGGTGGGGTTTCAGCTGTTCCATCACCTCGGCGGTGAGGCCGGGGATGTTCACGGCGCTGCGGGCCGGCAGGCCGAGGAGCACGTCCCTGATCTGCTCAGCCACGTCGATGGCCACGTTCTCCTGGGCTTCCTCCGTGGAGGCCCCCAGGTGGGGGGTGAGGATCAGCCGCTCCTTGACCAGCCGCAGCGGTGAATCGGCTGCCAGGGGTTCTTTGGCAAACACGTCGATCGCGGCGCCGGCGATCACCCGGTTGTCCACCGCCTCGGCCAGGGCCTGTTCATCGATGATGCCGCCGCGGGCGCAGTTCACCAGCCGGGCGGTGGGCTTCATCGTGGCCAGCAGCGCGGCGTTGACCAGGTTCTCGGTGTCCGGGGTGCGGGGCAAGTGCAGGCTGATGTAGTCGGCTTCGGCGAACAGCTGGGGCAGGGCCAGCAGGCGCACCTGCAGCATCTGGGCCCGCTCGGCGGAGATGAACGGGTCGTAGGCGGCCACGTCCATGCCCAGGGCCCGGGCGACACGGGCTACGTGGGAGCCGATCTTGCCGAGCCCGACCACGCCCAGGGTTTTCTTGTAGAGCTCGTTGCCCACGTAGGTCTTGCGGTCCCAGCCGCC
>JBBQIH010000372.1:0-2530 GCA_038324725.1 Cyanobacteriota bacterium
GCCAGCGGCGGCCAGAAGCCGGTGGGATCGAGCATCAGGGGCAGGAAACCGGTCACAGTGGTGAGTGTGGTGGCGACCACGTGGCGGGTGGCGTGCCGCACCACGGCGGTGGTGGCCGCCGGGTCGCCGCCGCGGGCCAGCGGATCGGTGCGCAGCGCGTTGAGCACCACGATCGAATCGTTGATCGCCAGCCCGATCAGGCCAAGGGTGCCCAGGATGGCGGTGAAGCCGAACAACGAGCCGCTGATCTTGAGGGCCAGGGCCGCCAGACCCACCGCCAGCAGGGCCACCGAGGCGACCAGGGCGGCCATCCGGAAGGAGCGGAAGGAGAGCACCAAAGTGGCGGTGATCAGGATCATCAGCACGCCCGCGGTGGAGAGCAGACCGGTGACGGCATCACCGTGCGCGTCCGCTTCGCCGCCATAGCTGAGCTGAACCCCCGCCGGCAGCTGCCAGCCATCGTGTTCCAGCTGCTGGCGCAGCGCGCCGAGCACCGAACTGGGCAGGGCGCCGGCGTCGAGGTAGGCGAGCACGCTGTTGATGCGTTGGCCGTCGCGACGGGCGATGGAGGCCAGCTCCGGCTCCAGCTGCAGCCGGGCCACGGCCGCCAGCGGTACGGCGCCGCCGCCGGCCGGTGCCACCACGTCCAGGTCCGCCACCTGCCCGGCGTCGCCCCGCTGGGCTTCGGCCACCTGCACCCGCACCGGCAGGGTGGTGATGCCCTCCTGGATCGAGCCGCCCACGGCGCCATCGAGGCCGGCCTGCAGCTGGCGGGCGATCGCCCGGTTGTCGAGGCCGCTGCGGCGTGCCTGCTCCTCATCCACCGCCAAAGCCAGCCGCGGCAGGGTCTCGCTGAGGCTGGCGCTGGTGTGGGTCACCGACTCCAGCTGGGCCAGGCGCCGCCTGAGGTCGTCGCCGATCTGCCGCAGTTGCTGCAGGTCGGGGCCCTGCAGGCGCAGCTCGATCGGCGCCGCGAAGGGTGGCCCCTGCTCCAGCTGCCTGACCAGGATCTGGGCTTCGGGAAAGGCCCGATCGAGGCTCTGCTGCAAGGCGCGGATCGTGCCGCGCAGGCCCTCGGCACTGCGCAGTTGCACCAGGCCCTGGGCGTAGTGGGGGGCGTTCTCCTCGTCGGCGATCACGTTGTAGAAGAACGGCGGCGCACTTGCGCCCAGGAACCAGTGCACGTCATCGACGCGGGGATGGGCGCGGATGTGGCGGCGTACCGCCAGCGCCAGGGCTTCGGTGCGGGCCATGGCGCTCTGCTGCGGCAGGCGCATCTCGATCTGGAACTGGTCGCGGTTGGTGGGGGGGAAGAACTGCTGCTCCAGGCTGGCGAAGCTGGCGAAGCCCACCACCGGCAGCACCAGGCAGAGGGCCACACCCCGCCAGGGATGGCGCAGCACCTGCTGCAGGCTGGCGCGGTAGCGACGGCTGAGGGCGGGGATCGCCACGCCCTGCTCCCACCAGCCCACGGCGGGCCCCAGCGGTTGCCAGCGGTAGAGGCGGGCCGCCAGGGCCAGGATCACCGTGAGCGAGAGCAGCAGCGAACTGGCCAGGGCCAGGATCACGGTCAGGCCGATCGTGCCGATGAATTCCCCCGTCGCCCCTGGCGAGGTGGCGATCGGCACGAAGGCGAGCACGGTGGTGAGGGTGGCGGCCAGCATCGGCACCAGCAGGTACCGCGCCGTCTGCCGCACGGCCTCGCCAGGCGGGGTGCCGTCCCGCAGGCGGTGCTGCAGCTCATCCACCACGATGATGGCGTTGTCGATCAGCAGGCCCAGGGCGATCACCAGGCCGGTGGCCGACATCTGGTGCAGCGGCACCTCCAGCACCCGCATGCAGCCGAGCACCATCAGCGCCGTGAGCGGCAGGGTCGCCCCCACCACCAGGGCCGCCCGGCCGCCGAGCATCAGCACCGACACCGCCACCACCAGCAGCGAGCCGGTGATCAGGTTGCCGATCACGCCATCGAGACGCTCCTCCACGTAGCGGCTCTGGTCGAGCACGGTGTGCAGCCCCAGGCCCGCCGGCAGGCTGGCGCGCACCTCCTCCAGTTGCTGCCGCGCCGCCTGGGACCACAGGTCCACCCGGGTGCCGGAGGCCACCGTGGCCGACACCACCACCGCCGGATGGCCCCGCACCAGGGCCTGCTGGGCGGCGGGGCGGCGCACCCCCCGGCTCACTTCGGCCACCTGGGACAGGCGGGCACTGGCGCCGTCCGCACCGATCTGCAGCGGGATGGCCCGGATCCGTTCCAGTGAATCGAGGGCGCCATCCACCTGCAGCAGCAGCTCGTTGCGCTCGCCACGCACCTGGCCGGCGGCTTCCTTGGCGTCGCTGGCGGCGATGCGCTCGGAGAGGTCGCGGGTGGTGAGTCCCAGCCGCGCCAGCTCGCGGGCGCCGATCTCCACCTGGATCTCCTGCTGGGGTTCGCCGCTGATCTCCACCTTGCTGGTGCCGGGCAGGGTGCGCAGGCGGCTCTGGTGGTCGTCGGCCAGCCGGGAGTGGATGCCCAGGGCGGCGGGGGTGG
>JBBQIH010000373.1:0-2515 GCA_038324725.1 Cyanobacteriota bacterium
ATGATTGCTGATGTCGTCCGGGTCTGCTCCGTGCCGTCTTCCGATGACCGTGCCGGCCTGGCAGCAACCCTGGACGGCCTGTTTCTGCTGGACGACCAGCTGCTGGAGCTGAGCCGCGCCCATGCTGAGCTGCGCCGCAGCGATCACTGGCATGGCGGGCTGCCGGTGCTGCTGCTGGAACGCTGCTGGCTGCGCCTGAGCCGTGTCTCGGTGGAGCATCTCGCCCAGCGGCTGCCCCCGGATTGCAGCCAGGAGGCCCCCGAACTCTGCCGTTACCGGGAGCTGGTGGCGGCCGGTCGCTCGCCGTGGGAAGCCGAGCGGCTCTGCTGGGAGGACTTCGGGGCGGAGGCCTGCCGGGAGGCCCTGCGCAAATTCTGGGCCGCCCAGGAGCGGGGAACCCAGGGCTGGACCCTGGAGACCTACCTCGACCTTCTCCAGCAATACCGCCAGCGCTTCGCCCTGGAGGGCCCCCGGCCCGTGCCTTTGTTGGTGCTGGCCCGGCGGGGAGGCCCCGCGCGCCTCGGCAGGCATCGGTTGCTGTGGCTGGTGCCCGAGGCGGCCGGCGGCCGGCCGTCGATGCGCGACACTTGCTCCTGATTGCAGGCTGCGGCCATGGGCGACGACACCAACACTCCTCTTCCCGTGGGCTCAGGCCGTGGGGACTCCCCCGAGCGGGGCGGCCGTTCGGGGCCCAACCGGGAGCCGGGTGGCTTCCGCATTCGTCTGAGCGACAACGAGCTGCAAGCGGCCCGCGCCCTGCAGGACGCCTTCGGTTTGCGCTCCACCGTGGCGGTGCTGGGCTTTGCCCTGCGCACCCTTGCCGACCAGCTGGAGAAGGGTCAGCTCGAGGCCCTGGTTGCCGAGAGTCGGGCCCAGGCCGGTTCCCGCGCTGCAGCCCCCCGCGGGGGTGGTGAGCCCCGCCGCGTCATCGGAGGCGACGGCCAACCCCGCTCCGGCGGCCGTGGCGGCCAGGGCGGTGCCCGGATTGATCCTTTTGCCCGGCCCAGCAAGCCGGCGGTTCCGGTCGAGGTGAGTGATCCCGAAGCCCTTGCCGAGGACGTGGCCCCGGATTCCGTTAATCAGGTCCCAGATTCCGCCATTGAGGCCCCGGACGCCGTCTCCGAGCCTGGTGAAGCTCCGTTAGCCGCTTCCGAACCCGAGGTCGACGCCACCCCGGACGCGTGAGCCAGCCCAGCACCGCGCCGGCACGGCCCCGGGTGCTGTCCGGCGTGCAACCCACCGGAGCTCTGCATCTCGGCAACTGGCTCGGGGCGATCCGCAACTGGGTGGATCTGCAGGACAGCCACGAGACCTTCTTCTGTGTGGTCGACCTGCACGCGATCACGGTGCCCCACGATCCGAAGCGCCTGGCGGAGGACACCCTGACCACCGCCGCTCTCTACCTGGCCTGCGGCATCGACCCGCAGCGGTCCACCGTGTTCGCCCAGAGCCAGGTGAGCGCCCACAGCGAGCTCTGCTGGCTGCTCAACTGCGTCACGCCGCTCAATTGGCTGGAGCGGATGATCCAGTTCAAGGAGAAGGCCCTCAAGCAGGGCGACAACGTCTCCGTCGGCCTGCTGGATTACCCGGTGCTGATGGCCGCCGACATCCTTCTCTATGACGCCGACCTGGTGCCGGTGGGGGAAGACCAGAAGCAGCACCTCGAGCTGGCCCGAGACATCGCCCAGCAGCGCATCAACGCCCGCTATGCGACGGATCCGGAGCAGCCGATCCTCAAGGTGCCCGAGCCCCTGATCCTGAAGGAGGGGGCGCGGGTGATGAGCCTCACCGACGGCAGCGCCAAGATGAGCAAGAGCGATCCCAACGAGGGCTCCCGCATCACCCTGCTGGACCCCCCCGAGCTCATCACCCGCAAGATCAAGCGGGCCAAGACCGATCCGGTCATGGGACTGGAGTTCGGCAACCCGGAGCGGCCGGAGGCCGACAATCTGCTCGGTCTCTATGCCCTGGTCTCCGGCGTCGGCCGTCAGCGGGCGGCGGCGGAGTGCGCCTCGATGGGCTGGGGTGGCTTCAAGCCCATGCTGGCGGAGGCCACGGTGGAAGCCCTGCGGCCCCTGCAGCAGCGCTACGCGGAGCTGCGCAGCGATCCGGCCACCCTCGAGGCCGTTCTTCGGGACGGGAGGGAGCGGGCTGCGGCCGTGGCCGGCTCGACACTGCAGCGGGTGCGCAGCGCCTTGGGATTTCTGGCCAAGAATTGAAGCGAAGGGCTTCTCTATTGGCAAGGCGCCGCCGGAAAGCGTGAATCAATCGTTATGTATTGATCACGACAACTGATGGTTCACCCTGGGTGTAGTGCTTCCCGTGGGATGTCTGGCCGCCGCTGGCTGACACCTGAGGACTGCCGCCCCTTCCCCGCTCCTGACTGAAGTCTTCCTGAGAGCCGGTCCCGTTGACCGGTGTTGAAAGCACGTCAGCACCCGTTCTGTCCAGTACGGGCGCAGGGGTCTCGCCTTCGGGGGCTGCCCTTGAGCAAGGTCAGGGTCCCCTGACGACC
>JBBQIH010000374.1:0-2511 GCA_038324725.1 Cyanobacteriota bacterium
CCAGCACCGACTCGGGCATGTCCAGCGGCATCACGCCGGTGGCCGCGCCGAACGCCACCAGGCCGGAACCGGCCGGGAAAGAGATGCCGAGCGGGAAGCGGGTGTGGCTGTCACCGCCGGTACCCACTGTATCGGGCATCAGCATGCGGTTGAGCCAGCTGTGGATGATGCCGTCCCCGGGCCGCAGCGCCACGCCGCCCCGGGAGCTGATGAAGTCCGGCAGCTCGGCGTGGGTCTTGAGGTCGACCGGCTTGGGGTAGGCGGCGGTGTGGCAGAAGCTCTGCATCACCAGATCGGCGGAGAAGCCCAGGCAGGCCAACTCCTTCATCTCATCGCGGGTCATGGGCCCGGTGGTGTCCTGGCTGCCGACGCTGGTCATCAGCGGTTCGCAGCTCGTGCCGGGGCGCACGCCCGCCAGGCCGCAGGCCTTGCCCACCATCTTCTGGGCCAGGGTGAAGCCCTTGCCGGTGTCGCTTGGGGCCACCGGCCGGATGAAGGCCTCCGAGGCGGGCAGGCCCAGCTGCAGCCGCACCTTGTCGGTGAGCGAGCGGCCGATCAGCAGGGGGATGCGGCCGCCGGCCCGCACTTCGTCGGCGATGGTGCTGGGCTTGAGCTCAAAGCGGGCGACCACCTCTCCGGCGCCAGGCTCTCCGGCGGCCCGCTCGATCGTGCCGGCGTGGGGCCGGATCGTGATCACGTCGCCGCTGCTGAGGGCGCTCACGTCGCATTCGATCGGCAGCGCTCCGGAATCCTCGGCGGTGTTGAAGAAGATCGGCGCGATCTTGCTGCCCAGAACCACCCCGCCACTGCGTTTGTTGGGCACGTGGGGGATGTCGGTGCCGATGTGCCAGAGCACCGAATTGATGGCGGATTTGCGGGAGCTGCCCGTTCCCACCACATCGCCCACATAGGCCAGCGGGTGGCCCTTGGCCTTCAGCTCAGCGATCAGGGCCAGCCCTTCGGGCATCCGCGTCTCCAGCATCGCCAGGGCGTGCAGGGGGATGTCGGGACGGGTGGTGGCGTGGGTGGCCGGGGAGAGGTCGTCGGTGTTGGTTTCCCCCGTCACCTTGAGCACCGTGACGGTGATCGCCTCCGGCAGGGGGGGCCTGGCGTGGAACCATTCGGCCGCCGCCCAGCTGTCCACCACCTGGCGGGCCAGGGGGTTGGTTTCGGCCAGCTCCAGGACGTCGTGGAAGGCGTCGTAGACGAGAAGCGTGCGGCTGAGCCCCCGGGCGGCCTCGGCGGCGATGGCGGCCTCCGGGCAGGAGAGCAGGGCGATCAGGGCGCCGACGTTGTAGCCGCCGATCATGGTGGCCAGGAGCCCGGTGGCCTCCAGGGGGCTGACCAGGGGGCTTGCTGTGACGCCCTGGGCCACGGCGCTGAGCCAGCCGGCCTTCACATAAGCGGCCTCATCCACCCCCGGCGGGATGCGCTCGCTCAGCAGATGCAGCAGGAACGCCTCCTCGCCGGCGGGAGGCTGCTCCAGCCCGTGGGTGAGGGCCTGCGCCTGTGGTGCCGTCAGGGGCAGGGGAGGCACGCCGAGGGCTTCGCGCGCCGCAGCCTCCTCGCGGTAGGTGGGCAGCATGTCAGCGGGCGAGAGGGGGGCGGGGCTCTGAGAGACGGACATGGGGGGAATGGGTCCGGGTCGTACCCCCGGAGGGCATGGGCATGGACTCCATTGTTCTTCCCCGCGGGGCCGCCCTCTGGTGGCGACGGCTGCAGAAGTCGGCGAAGGCGTCAGTGCCGTCAGTTCGTAGGCTGGGCGGTCTGACCCATCCCCGCCGGTCGCCGCGCATGATCCCCACCTCCGATCTCCACGTGGTGGAAACCCGGCCGCTGGTGCCGCCGGCGGTGCTGCACGCGGAATTGCCCCTGTCTGAGCAGGCCGCCCGCACGGTGCAGCAGGCGCGGGAGCGCATCAAGGCCATCCTGCACGCCGGTGACCAGCGGGTGCTGGTGATCGTCGGCCCTTGCTCGGTGCATGACGTGGCCGCGGCCCGCGAGTACGCCGAGGCCATCGCCCAGGCCCAACGCCGCCACCGGGGCGAACTGGAGATCGTGATGCGGGTCTACTTCGAGAAGCCCCGCACCACTGTGGGCTGGAAGGGAATGATCAATGATCCCCACCTCGACGGCAGCTACGACATCAACACCGGCCTGCGCCGCGCCCGCTCCCTGCTGCTGCACCTGGCGGAGATGGGCCTGCCGGCAGCCACCGAGGTGCTCGATCCGGTGGTTCCCCAGTACCTCGCCGATCTGATCAGCTGGACCGCCATCGGCGCCCGCACCACCGAAAGCCAGACCCACCGGGAGATGGCCTCGGGCCTGTCGATGCCGATCGGCTTCAAGAACGGCACCGACGGCAGCGCCGCCACCGCCGTCAATGCCATGGAGGCGGCCGCCCGGCCGCATCATTTCCTGGGCATCAACAAGGAAGGCCAGGCCGCGATCGTGTCCACCACCGGCAACCCGGACGGGCATCTGGTGCTGCGGGGGGGCAAGAGCGGCACC
>JBBQIH010000375.1:0-2498 GCA_038324725.1 Cyanobacteriota bacterium
ACTGCAGGGCCCCGAGCGTCACCAGCTCCTGGCTGGGCCCGATCACCATCAGATAGGCGACGCCGAAACCGGCCAGGTAGACCAGGGACAGCAGCAGAGCCACCCGCACCGCCGCCCCCCGCAGCCGGCGGGTGGTGACCAGGGCCCCGGCGGACAGCAGCAGCCAGGCCACCCCAGGCAACAGCGGCGAGATCGGCTCCAGCAGCCACAGGGCGCCCAGACCCACATCGAAGCCCAGCAAGCCGAGGCCGAGGCCTTGCAGGCGGCTGCTGCCACCCCACACCGCCAGCAGCAACGCGAGCAGCCCCAGGGGCAGGAGGCGTCCGAGCAGGGCCATCGCCGGCCAGGGGGCGTGGGCCAGCAGCGCCAGCCAGCCAAAGGCGTGGGCCGCCCCAATGGCCACGCTGACGCCAAGCAGCAGCCCGGGGGGACGCCAGCGTCTTGCCGCCACCAGGAAGGCCCCCATCACCACCAGGCCCAGCGGAGATCGCCAGTCCTGCGGCACCACCAGCGCTGGCCCCACGGCGATCAGGCCGCCGGCCAGCCAGCCCAACAGCGGCGGCAGGGGTAGCGGCACGCCGCGGCGCTGCAGCAGCACCTGCATGCCGGCCAGCAGGGCGGCCCCGCCGGTGAGCACGGCGCCGGCCTGCAGCTGGGCCATCGGATCACGGCTCACCAGCGCGGCCACCAGGCCCGTGATCGCCAGCAGCAAGCCCGCCGCGGCGCTGAGCCACCAACCGATGCGGCGCAGGGGCTCAGAGCCCTCCCGCACCGCCAGGCCCAGGAACAGCAGGCACTCCAACAGCACAACGCCGGCCAGCAGCGGCCCATCGGCGATCAATGGCGCCAGGCTCAGCAGGGCGACCAGCACCAGGGTCTGCCCCACCAGCGCATCGCCCAGGGCCAGCCAGCGTGGGCCATGGCGCCGGGCGCCCCGCCCGAGCAGCAACGCCGCCGCGGCGCTGAGCGCCAGGGCCACGGCCCTGGCGGCCGCCTCACGGGGATAGAGCAACAGGGCGAGGCCGAGGCCGCCCCAGAGACTCAGCAGCAGGGCCACGGGCAGGGCCTGAAGCTGGGGTGGCGCCGCCCCCGGCCGGTGCAGCCGCAGCAAGCCCAGGCCGAACACCAGCACCGCCGCCAGGGCGGCGCCGCTCGTCAGGAGGCTGGAGACAGCCAGCGCCGGGCCGTTGGCCAGAAACCAGGCGAGCTGAAACAAGCCATAGACCCAGCTCACCACCAGCCGGTGCCACGGCCAGCGGTGCCGCAGGGGAAGCTCGCAGCCCACCAGGGCGATGGCCGTGGCGATCGCCAGGGCAGGGCCGCCCTGGGGAGCGATCGCCAGGGGCACCAGGCTCACGGCCACGTGCAGCGACGCGCTCGTGGCGGTTCGGGCGATGGCGGCCAGGCCCAGGTTGACGGCCACGCCCATGGCCAGCAGGGCCAAGACCGCCGCCGGGTCCTCCACCCACTGCAGCTCGAGCCGGGGCAGCCCACCGGCGGCGGCGCAGGCGAACAGGACCAGGGCACCGCCACCGCTGCGCAGGCCATCGGAGAGGTCGCGCCAGCGCTCCCGCCGGCCCCAGAGAAGCGACGGCAGGGCCAGGAGCCCGCCCGCCAGCAGGATGACCAGAAAGCGCTCCCGGGCCTCCAGCCGCAACCCTGCATTGATCGTCATGAAGGTGACTCCGGCCACCACCACAAGCACGCCGAGCAGCCCGCTCCAGTTCTCCACCAGCAGCCGCTCGATCCGCTTCCAGGGTCCGGCGGTGACCTTGGCCGACCGCAGCGGAGCCCCAGGCGCGGGCACGGGCACGGGCACGGGCACGAGAAGCATCGCCGCCGGCTCCAAGGCCGCCGGCTTGTCCGCCGGGGGAATCCGTGCCTGACCGGGCCAGGGTTCGCCCGCCAGGCGCTTCTCCAGGGCCTCGCTCCACAGCGACAGGGCAAAGAAGCGCTGGCTGAGGGAAGCAGCGTGCCGCTCGAGGCGTCTGAGACGCCGCTCCAGGGACAGGGTCTGCAGGATCCAACCGGCCACCAGCAGCAGCAGGACGATCAGCAGCAGAGCCTCGGTCAAGGGGCCGACAGGGTGTCAGGCAGCGAGTGGATTCAAGCGGGCCAGCAGGCCCGTGGCCAGCTTCCGGGCCGAGAAGGTGCGGCCCATCAGCCCCAGCAGGGCCTGGAGATCGTCGGTGTGCAGGCGGTCGTGGCTCACCAGGCTGAGCAGCAACCGTTGGCGCAGGCTGGTTCCCTCCTTGCCCAGCAGCAGGCGCAGGCCGTCACGCGCCACGGGCAGCAGGTCGGTGGCGGTGGTGCCGTTTTCCACGACATCCAAAAGGTTCTCCAGCCGCTCCACCCGCAGGCGCCCGTCCCGGTCGAAGATCACCTCCAGCAGCTTCTCGCGCATCTCGGCGGTGTCCCCCGCCAGCAGGCGCCGCGCCACGTAGGGATAGGCCACGCGGATGATCCGGAAGTCAGGGTCGAGCCGCATCGCCAGGCCT
>JBBQIH010000376.1:0-2442 GCA_038324725.1 Cyanobacteriota bacterium
GACGCCGTGGTGGGCCAGGGCCACCTGCAGATGAAAGATCAGATCGGCCGCTTCACCGGCGATCGCGTCCGGGTCGTCGTCCTTGCAGGCCATCACGAATTCAGCGCTCTCCTCACCGATCTTTTTGAGGATGCGGTTGTCGCCCCCCTCGAGCAACTTGTTCGTGTAGCTGCCGGGCTCGGGAGTCTCGCGGCGCCCGTTGATCACCCTTGCCAGTTCGGTGCACACATCCGCCGGCGGCGGCAGAGCGTCCGCACCGCCCGCGCTGGCCGTTTCGCCCACATCAAAAAAGCAGCTGCGGGCACCGGTGTGGCAGGCCACCCCGCCGGTCTGCTCGATCGTCAGCAGCAGCACATCGGCGTCGCAGTCGTAGCGCAGGCCCCTCAATGTCTGGAAATGGCCGCTGCTGGCCCCCTTGTGCCACAGCTCCTGGCGCGAGCGGCTCCAGTAGTGCACCTCACCGCTGGCCAGCGTGCGCTCGATCGCCTCCCGGTTCATCCAGGCCACCATCAGCACCGCCCCGTCCAGCCAGTCCTGCGCCACCGCCGGGATCAGCCCGGCCCCGTCGAAGCGCAGCGTGGCGATCAGCTCCGGGCCGGGCAGCGCCGCCCCCCCACCGGGGATGGGTGGATGACAGGATCCAGGGGAAGCGGCGGAGGGAGCCCCCACGGGACGCGACGTCGGCTGCAGTGATCCTCCCCCATGTCGTCCCCCGCCGCCCACACCTGCAGCAAGAGCTACGGCGGCTTCCCCTGCTGCCACCGCCCGTGGCGCCACCCGGGCCACTGCCGCTTCGTGCACGGCTACAGCCGCAGCTTCACCTTCTGGTTCGCCGCCCACCACCTCGACGTCCACGGCTTTGTGGTCGACTTCTCCAGCCTCCAGCCCCTGCGCGAGCGGCTGGAGCAGCAGTTCGACCACACCTTTCTGGTCAACCACGACGACCCCCTGCTGGCCCAGTGGCAGGCCCTGCATGGGCAGGGCGCCCTCGACCTGCGGGTGATGGCCAACGTGGGCATGGAGGCCAGCGCCGAACTGGCCTGGGGCTGGGCCAACGAGCTGCTGCGCCCCCGCGACGGCGGCCGCAGCTGCTGCTGGCGCGTCGAGGCCCGCGAGAACGAGGCCAACGCCGCCTGCTTCAGCGCCGTGCCCGCCTGGTTCGACGCTGCCGCCACGCCCCAGGAGCCCTGGCCGGCGCCGTGATCCTCACCCGACTCGCCACCGCCTGGGCCCTGTTCCAGGGGCTGCTGATCGAGGCGTTGCCCTTCCTGCTGATCGGCGTGCTGATCTCCGCCGGCGCCCGCTGGTTCGCCCCCGGCGGCCGCTGGCTGCGGCGGCTGCCGTCGCACCCGCTGCTGGGGCCGCTCACCGGCGCCGCCCTCGGTTTCGCCCTGCCTGCCTGCGAATGCGGCAACGTGCCGGTGGCCCGCCGCATGCTCAGCGGTGGCGCGCCCCTCGGCGCCGGCCTCGGCTTCCTGTTCGCCGCCCCCGTGCTCAACCCGATCGTGATCGCCAGCACCTGGGCCGCCTTTCCCGACCAGCCCTGGCTGCTGCTGGCCCGCCCCCTCGGCGCCGTGCTGGTGGCCGTGGCCCTGTCCCTGGTGCTGGGCCTGGTGCCCGAACCCCAGCTCCTCCAGGCCGACCTCCTGGCCGAACGGCGCCTGCACCAGCCCCTGGCGGCGGTGGGGTTGCTGGAGCGCTCCAGCGGCCTGGTGGGGGCGCCGGCCCCCTCCGCCCTGGGCGTCGAGGCCGCCCCGGTCCGGCCGCCCCTGGCCGAGCTGATCAAGCATGCCAGTCAGGAGTTCCTCTACTTGTCCCTGCTGCTGGTGATGGGCAGCGTCATCGCCGCCCTGGTGCAATCGTTCGTGCCCCGCAGCTGGCTGCTGGCGGTGGGGGGCGCCCCCACCCTCTCGATCCTGGCCCTGATGCTGCTGGCCCTGGTGGTGTCGGTGTGCTCGAGCGTGGATGCGTTCCTGGCCCTCAGCTTCGCCGCCCAGGTCACCCCCGGGGCCCTGCTCGCCTTCCTGCTCCTGGGCCCGGTGATCGACCTCAAACTCGTCAGCCTGCTCGGGCTGCTGTTCCGCCCCCGCGGCCTGGTGCTCACCACCGCCGGCGCCGGCCTGGCGGTGCTGCTGATCGGCCAGTGGGTGAACCTGTGGCGCCTGTGACGCCCCCACCGCTGCAGCGGGCCGCCCTCTGGCGCGCCGCCAGCCTCGGCCTCTGGGCCCTGGTGCTGCTCTACAGCGGCGTCGATGGCCGCCTCAACCTGCTGCTGCGGGCCGTGTTCCACCCCCTGGTGGTCCTGGCCGGCCTGCTGCTGCTGCTCGTCGCCCTGCTGCAGCTGCGCCTGGCCTTCGGGCCCGGCCGCCAGGAGCGGGGCGACCGGCGCCAGGCCCGCACCCTGCTGCTCACCAGCGCCATCGCCCTGCTGGTGCTGCTGCT
>JBBQIH010000377.1:0-2424 GCA_038324725.1 Cyanobacteriota bacterium
GTTGAGGTGCACCACCTGCACGGCGCTGCCGCCCAGCTTGAGCCGGCGGATCACCTGATCGAGGGCCGTCACACCGCTCTGGTCCCAGATGTGGGCGTCGGCCATGTCGATCGTCACCCGGGCCGGGTGCTCGTGGATCTCGAAGCCCGCCCGGAAGTAGACGCTGCTCACAAAGAACAGCTGGCCGCGCACCGCATAGATGCGGTGGTCGTCGGCCTCGAGGCGGCTGTCGACGGCGATCACCTTGGCCACCTTGCGGCTGAACAGAATCCCGGCCAGAGCCACACCGGCGAGCAGGCCGATCGCCAGGTTGTGGGTGATCACGGTGATCGCCACGGTGAGCAGCATCACGGCGGTGTCGCTCTTGGGAATCCGCCGGATTCCCGTGATCGAACCGATGTTGGCGGTGTTGATGGCGATCATCACCATCACCCCCACCAGGGTGGCCATCGGGATCTGATTCACCCAGTCGCGGGCGAGCAGGATCAGCGCCAGCAGGCTCACCCCCGAGGCCAGCGTCGACAGCCGCGTGCGGCCGCCGTACCCCACGTTCATCACCGACTGCCCCACCAGGGCGCAGCCGGCCATGCCGCCGAAGAGCGAGCTGACGATGTTGCCGAGGCCCTGGCCGCGTGCCTCGGCGTTCTTGTGGCTGGTCTGGTCGGTGAGGTCGTCGAGGATGTCCTGGGTGAGGAAGGTTTCCATCAGGCCCACCAGCGAGATCGCCAGGGCCGTGGGCAGGATCAGGCCCAGGGTGCCCAGGCTCCAAGGCACCTGGGGCAGGGCGAACTGGGGCAGGCCTGCGGGCAGCGTGCCCAGGCTCGCCACCGTGGGCAGCTCGAGATCGAGGCCGATCGAGATCCCTGTGGTGATCAGGATGGCGATCAGAGCCGAGGGCACGGCCCTTGTAAGGAGCGGCAGCAGATAGATGATCGCCAGGGTGAGCAGCATCAGGGACCAGACCGCCGGCAGCTGGGCGGCCTCGACCACCACCTTCTCCGGGTGAAAGACATCGAGCCCCAGCTGGGGCAGCTGGGCCAGCAGGATCAGGATCGCCAGGGCATTCACGAACCCCGCCATCACCGGCTGCGGCACGAAGCGCATCTGGTGGGCCAGCCGCAGGTAGCCCCAGGCGATCTGGAAGATCCCGGTGAGCAGCCCCGTCGCCAGCAGATACTGCAGCCCCAGCCCCTCGCCCAGCAGGTCGCCCTGCTGCACCAGGCCCGTCATCAGCAGGGCCGTCGAGCCGGTGGCGGAGGTGATCATCGCCGTGCGCCCCCCCACCAACGCCAGGGTCACCGACAACAGGAAGGCTCCGAACAGGCCCACGCTGGGGTCCACCCCGGCAATGCCGGAGAAGGCGATCGCCTCCGGGATCATGGCGAAAGCCACCACCAGACCCGAGAGGATGTCGCGGTGGGGCAAGCCCCACCACTCCTTGATGGAGAAGGTCATGGGAAAGAGATGGACGAATCCGTTCCGGTTGAGCACAGCACCACCCCAGGACAGCCGGCGGCACGGCCGTACCGATGCTGCAGTGGTGGGGACTTACGGCGGAGTGATCGTCATGGGTGAGACCGTACCAGCCAGTGGTTCTTCGCAGGGAAAACAGCCAGGATCCGGCCGTTCTGGAGAGGATGGCTCCCGCCGCAGACCCGTCGATGGAGCCAACGCTCGACAGCCTTCTGACCTTCTACGCCGAGCGGATCGGAGGCCCCTTCCCCCCCAGCCTGTTGCCTGCGGATCAGCCGCTGCGCTGGCAGGGGCAGACCCTGTTCGGCACGGTCCGGGGCACGGAGCCGCCCTACCTGCTCCAGAGCACGATCGATTCCTTTCTGAGTGAGGCCCCCCTGGGCTTTTTGAGCGTGGGCTTCTGGGGCCATGGCATCAACAGCCACGCTTTCTACTACCAGCGCCACGAGCCCTGGTGCAGCCTGTTTCTGCGTCTCGCCTACGGCGGCTTCTACGACGACAACGAACGGGCTGCCCGCCGGATCCGGGCCACCATGGAGTGGTTCGCCGGGTTCCTGCCGATGGTCAGCGAGCGGGCCCGCCACTGCATCGTGGTGGATTCCATGGGGGAGGCCATCTTCCGGATCGCCCTCCGCGACGGGCAGGTGATCGAGGGGGATGGGCCCCTGTTTGACCACGAACGCGGGCCGGCGGTCGCCCTGGAACCCCTGCTCCAGGATTAATGGCGCCGCAGGCGATTGGGGAAGAAACGCACCGGGGGCTCCAGGTCGTAGGCGGCCAGAACGGCGCGGGCCCGGGCCTGGTGCTCCTCGCGCAGGGCGGCCGGCGCCTCGATACGGACGCCGCCGGCGAAGCCGAGCAGCCAGGTGCGCAGGTCCACGTCCCGCCGCAGCGTCCAGGGGGGCAGGTCGATCTCCACCGGGTAGGGGTGGCTGTCAGAGGCGGGGTTGG
>JBBQIH010000378.1:0-2420 GCA_038324725.1 Cyanobacteriota bacterium
GGGGTCGTGGGTTCGAATCCCGCCGCTCCGATTCAGCCGGTCCGCCGAACGTGCTTTCAAGGCGTTGGTCGGTCGTTTTCTTTTCTGTCAGCTGATCCCATCAGCTGATTTTTTTTGGCCGGCACGCCTGGCTGGAGCCTGGGCCGACGTCAGTGGAGTCTGGTGGCGACGTTGAAGCGCACCAGCCAGAGATTGACCCGCCGGCGCAGCCGGGGTGGCACCTCCTGCACCAGCTGAAACAGCTCCTGGGACGCCAGCCGGCGCAGGGCGCGGACGTCGACCCGCCAGAGGGCCTCCGCCTCCCGGATCAGCCGTGCCCAGGTGCGGGCTGTCTGCCAGCGGCGCACCCGGTGCTGCGCGGGTTCAGCGCCATCACCGGAGCTGGTTGGCAGCCGGGTGACCATGACGGCGACGCCGGAAGAACACTCCAAGGGTGGGGAGGCAGCGAGGAAGCGCCCCGTATCCCCGGTTCTGCTTCAACCATCGAAACAAAAACGGAAGATCCGGCGCCGGCCTCAGGCGCTCCGGGCCAGGCCTTCGACGGGCGAAGGCTCAGGCATCAACTGGACGGGAAAGGCCAGTGCCTCCACCTCCCGCCGGCTGAGACGGCGGCTCCAGGCCTTTGGCACCGCTTCGTTCCAGCGGAAACCAGCCTCCCGGGCACGGTGACGCTCGGCGTAGGGAAGCTCCGCCCGGTAGAGGCTGCGGGGCTCCAGGGCGGCCTGCAACAGCGCCTCGAGGTCGGTGCAGCGCTCAAACACCTGGGCCAGGTAGATGCAGTCGGTCAGGGCCCGATGGGCCGCCCAGACCGGCACCCCGTAGGCCAGGGCCAGATCACGGACCGAAGGGGTGCTGCGCAGCTGGCGCTCGGACGGCCAGCGGATGTCCTCCATCGAGCAGATCCAGGGGCGATCCAGCACCGGCAAGGGCCCCAGGCCGAACCACTGCCGATCGAAGGCGACGTTGTGGGCCACCAGGGCGTCACAAGCCGCCACCATGGCCCGGAAGCAAACCAGGGCCTCCTGCCAGGGCTGCTCCAGCCGCGTCACCACGGCAGGGATGCCGTTGATGCCCTCGGCGGCGTTACCGGCGCAGGGCATCAGGAAGGACACCTGGGTCAGCACGGCCCGCTGGGGCACATGGAACAGAATCGCCCCTAGCTCGATGCACTGGCCCTGGAGGGTGGAGAGCCCGGTGGTCTCCGTGTCAAGGATCAACAGGGTCTCGGGAACCCGGGGCAGGGCCCGCGGCGGGCGGCCGGCGCAGACGGGCAGGGACAGGGGGAGGTGGGCCGGCCGGAGCGGCTCGTCAGGTGCCGGATCCGGAGCTGACACCCGTGCCGGAGCCGGGGCGGCGGGCACCGGGGCCGCCACTCCCAGCAGATCGTTCTGTTGCCAGAGACCGGGTTGCTCCTGCATCGGGCGCCGTCCGCACGCCCCCCATCGTCGCAACCCGGGCAAGGCCCTGGCGGGTTCGCGCTTCCTAGGCTGGGGATGTCCAGTCGTTTCTCCGCTTTCGTGGCTCCAGCCCTCGCCCCCGGCGACACCGCCCCCCTGATCGCTCTCCACGACCAGGACGGCACGGAACGGTGCAGCGACCAGCTGGACGGCAAAGCCCTGGTGCTGTTCTTCTATCCCAAGGACGACACCCCCGGCTGCACCATGGAGGCCTGCGCCTTCCGGGACAGCTACGCCGACCTGCAGGAGCTCGGGGCCGCGGTCTGGGGGGTCAGCGGTGACGATGCCGCCAGCCACCGGCGCTTCGCCAACCGCCACCGGCTGCCGTTCCCGTTGCTGGTGGACGCCGGCAACCGGCTGCGCAAGGCTTTCGGCGTACCCAGCGTGCTGGGCCTGCTGCCAGGCAGGGTCACCTACGTCATCGATGGCCAGGGGGTGGTCCGCCACGTCTTCAACAACCTGCTCGATGGCCCGGCCCACCGGCGCGAGGCCCTGGACGCCCTGCGTGGCCTCCAGGCCTCCTGAGCCGCGCCGCGATCCGTAGGGGGAGAACGAAACCGTGACGCCGTGGCGACAGCAGGGGGAGCTCTGGACGCTGGAGCCAACGGGCAGGGCCCGGGGGCTGATCGAATTCATCGGTGGCAGCTACCTGGCCGCTACCCCCCAGCTGAGCTACCGGCGCTTTCTTGAGTCCCTGGCCGCCAGGGGCTGGCGGATCCATGCCTGGAGCTACGTGCCCGGCTTCGACCACCAGTCCCAGGCCAACGCCGCCTGGCGGCTGTTCCGCCAGTGGCGAGAACAACAGGCCGGCCAGCCCGAAGCCACCCTGCTGCGGCTGGGCCACAGCCTGGGCTGCAAACTGCACCTGCTCGCCCCCGATGGCGGCCGCCGCTGCGATGGTCTGGTGGCCCTCAGCTTCAACAACTTCTCAGCCGAGCGATCGATCCCCTTCCTGGCGGAGCT
>JBBQIH010000379.1:0-2408 GCA_038324725.1 Cyanobacteriota bacterium
GGCGGAGCCCCCCACGGCGGAGCTGCCCGCCAGCTGGCTGCAGCACCATTCCGCCCTCACCGTGATCGCCGACGCTGACGCCATGGGCTGAGACGAAAGCGGCAGCGTCAGCCGAGCAGGACCGCTTCCATCAGGGCGTCGTCTGCTTCGAGATTGGTGGTGACGCTGCGCACGTCGTCGAGATCCTCGAGCACATCCAGCATGCGCAGGCAGGCGGCCAGCAGCGCCCCATCCTCGAGGCGGCAGGGGAGGGAGGCGATCCAGCGGTGCTCCCAACCTGCCAGCGGCAGGTCCAGATGCCTCAACCCATCCTGGAGAGCTTCGAGATCGGCGTAGGCCCCGAACACATCGACCCCAACCGCGTCGATGGCGTAGCCCGCCGCCGCCGGTCCACCCTGCTCCTCCAGGATCAGCAGGCTCTCCAGCAAGGTCTCTTCATCGACACTGGGCAGGGCCAGTCGCACCACGGCCAGCTGCTCGAACAGGTAGCTGACGCAGCCGGTCTCGCCGAGATTGCCGCCATGCTTGCCGAAGGCCAGCCGCAGGTCGGCAGCGGTGCGGTTGCGGTTGTCGGTGAGGGCCTCGACCAGCACGGCCACCCCTCCCGGGCCGTAGCCCTCATAGCGCACCGCCTCAAACAGGTCGGCGCCACCACCCCCCTGACCGCTCCCCTTGGCAACCGCCCGGTCGATGTTGGCGTTGGGCAGCCCGGCCACCTTGGCCTTCTCGATGGCGGTGCGGAGCTGGAAGTTGCCGGCGGGATCGCTACCGCCGCGGGCGGCCACGGTGATCTCCCGGCCCAGCCGGGTGAAGAGGGCTCCCCGCTTGGCATCCACCACCGCCTTGGTGCGCTTGATCTGGGCCCATTTGCTGTGGCCGGCCATCGCGGTGTCGGGGGAGGTTCAACCGGCGGCGTCAAACACCAGCCGGGGCAGGAGCAGGCCCTTGCCATCGGCACGGGCGATGCCAGCCAGAGCGCCATCCGGCGTGAGCACGGCGACGGCCCCTTCGGGCAACTGCTCCACCGTACGGGGCAGCGCGCGGCCGCAACGCCATGGGGACAGCTGGGCCGGGTCGAGACGCTGGCGCGGCAGATCCACCAGCACGTCGAGGGGATCCAGCAGGGGGGGGAGGGGGCCGCTCGCCAGGCGCTGCATGGAAATGGCCTGGTGCAGGCCGAAACCGAGGGCGGCGGTGCGGCGCAGGCTGGCCAGGGCACCACCGCAGCCCAGGGCCTCACCCAGGTCCCTCGCCAGGGCGCGCACGTAGGTGCCGGCGGAACAACGCACCTCCAGCTCCAGTCGGCCGCTGATCGGGTCCCAGCCGAGCAGGTCGAGGCCATGGATCACCACCGGCCGCGCCGCCAGTGCCAGCTGTTCTCCCGCCCGGACCCGGGCGTAGGCCCGCCGGCCATCGACATGCACGGCGGAGACCTGGGGAGGAACCTGCAGGATCTCCCCCCGGAAGGGGGCCAGGGCCCACTCCAGCTCCTCGGCGCCGAGGGACGGCACGGCCTGCTGCTCCAGCACCTCACCATCAAGGTCATCGGTGCCCGTGCGGAGCCCCAACTGCACGGTGCCGCGATAGGTCTTGTCCCCAGGGAGATAGGGCAGCAACCGGGTGGCCGGACCCAGGGCGATCGGCAGCACGCCGGTGACCGCCGGGTCCAGGGTGCCGCCATGGCCCACCCGCCGTAGGCCGGAGGCCCGCCGCACCCGGGCGACGACGTCATGGGATGTCAGGCCGGCGGGTTTGTCGAGCACCAGGAAGCCGCAACCGTGGCGCGACGGGGGCCAAGGCGGCAGCCTGGTGGGACCTTCTCCCATGCTCAAGCGCCGATGACGCTGCAGGACCGGCGCGAGGTGACCTTTCTGGTGCTGGCCGGCATCTTCCTGGGGACCATGGGCATGCTGAACATCCTGGGCCTGACCCGGTTCCTGACGTTGGGCAGCATCGGCTCCTTCCCGATCATCGTGGCGATCGGGGCCTTGCCGTACCCCGTCACCTTCCTCTGCACCGACCTGATCAGCGAGATCTGGGGCGAGCGACGCGCCTCCCAGGTGGTGTGGGTGGGTCTGATGCTCAATGGCTGGATCGTGCTGGTTCTCTGGCTGGGGGGCATCCTGCCGGGCCTGGACGGATTCGGTGGGGTGGCGGGTCTGCCGCCCGACACCCAGGCCGATGGGGTGCCGGTGTTCTTCGAGGTTCGCCGGCTGGCCTTCGGAGCCGTGGGGGCCTCCATGGCTGCGTACATGGCAGCCCAATTCACTGACGTGCGCCTGTTCCATTTCTGGAAGCGTTTCAGCAACGGCAAGGCCCTGTGGCTACGCAACAACGGATCCACCCTGATCAGCCAGATCGTGGACACCTCGGCCGTGGTGCTCATCAGCCACTACGCCGCCCATGTC
>JBBQIH010000380.1:0-2407 GCA_038324725.1 Cyanobacteriota bacterium
ATTCGTTATTACTTAACGCTAAATGCAGATATAACGCGCAATATTGAAGTGTGGTTTAGAGTGGCCAACACCCAAGTTTTCGGCAGTAAAACTTTCGGCAGTGGTTTAGATGAAATTAATACCAACCATCGCACGGAAATCAAAGTACAAGTGCGCTTTAAATTCTAATAAGTCAAACCGCGCAGCTACGTAAAAATATTTCTTGTAGTAAGGCTCTTCCAAATCGCTGATAATAACACCGGCACTTGTGCTGGAGTGTGCAAATTTTCCGTGTTGTAAATAAATACCTACGTGTGATATTCTTCCTTTTCTGATTTTAAAGAAAACTAAATCACCCTCTGCTGGTGTTTCATCTTTATCTATGGGCGTACAAACAGGCTGGATCTGGAGCTGCGGGAGGTGCACCTGGGCCGCAAGCCGCCTGAGCTGCTCAAAGCTTCCGCCAAAGCCACCGTGCCGGTGCTGGTGCTGCCACACGAAGCCGGCGGTCCGGCTGAGGCGGCGGCCCTTGTGCGGCCCGACAGCCTGGCGGTGATGGAGTGGGCCCTGGCGTTGCACGATCCGGACAACCTGCGCCGCAGCGGCGAAAGCGCCGCCGTCGCCGGCGAGCGGGCCAGGATCGCTGTCCTGATCGAGCAGAACGATGGGGTGTTCAAGCACCATCTGGATCGCTTCAAGTACGCCCACCGCCACCCCGGCGACGATCCGGAGTTGCATCGCGGCGCGGCGCTGGAGATCCTGCGGGGCTGGAGCGCCGCCCTGGAGCCCGGCGGCTGGTTGGTGAGGGAGCGGCCGTCGCTGGCTGATGTGGCCCTGCTGCCCTTCGTGCGCCAGTTCAGGCTGGCCGATGCGGAAGGCTTTGATCGGCAGAACGACCTGGCTCCGCTCCAGGACTGGCTGCAACGTTTCCTGCAGGGGCCGGAACTGGCGGCGGTGATGGCCGGGTCCTGGGCGCCGCGGCGACCCTGGCGCTCCCGCCGCTGGATCTACCACCTGGCCCTGGCGGGCGAATGGCGCCAGGCCAAGGCCGCAGGGGTGTACGAACGCTCGACCCGCGGGCAATCGCTGCAGGACGTGGGCTTCATCCATGCCAGCGGAGCCGAACAGGTGGAGGCCACCTATGGGCGCTTCTATGCCGATGCGGGGGAGGTGCTGCTGCTGACCATCGACCCCGATCGACTGACGGCACCGCTGCGCTGGGAGCCGGCTCCAGACACTGGCGAGTGCTTCCCCCATATCCACGGTCCGTTGCCGCTGGAGGCGGTGCTTGCGGCCGAACCCTTCCCGGCGCCTCAGCCGCTGGCGGGTGAGCGATGCTGAGCCTGGCCGAAGTGGAGGAGCGGGCCAGGGGCCACGGACTGCTGCTGCGGCTGCAGGTGAGTGGTCTGGCGGGGGTGCGGGGGCTGAGGGTGGCGGTGGCCCGGCCGCGGGCGGAGCAGCCGCCGCTGCTGCTGGGGGAGCTCAAGGGCTGGTGCCTGCCCCTGGCCGATGGCCTGCGCCTCGACACCCTTCGGGTGCAGGGGGAGCACACCGAAGCCGTGGGGCCGCTGATCTGGGCGACCACCTTTGCGTGGGCCCTGGAGGCCACCCCCTGCCGTTCAGCCCGCTTACTGGCGATTCGCGACGGGGAACGCCAGCACCAGCGCCTGCGGCGCTACTTCCGGCGGCTCGGCTTCACGCCCCTGAGGGAGCTGGGTGGCGGCCCGCTGGATCTGGCCCCCCGGCTGCTCTGGGGTGGGGCAGGTTGGCTGATGCAGGGCGACTGCGACGAAGGCCTGCGCCGCAGCCTGCGGTGGCTGGAATGCCTCCACTGACACCTACGTTGGATACGGGTATCGATCTGGACCATGGGCAGCGCCTCCCTGACCATCAACAACCAGTCGGGAACCAATCTGTACTACTACGTCGTCGGGCCAGGCTTCTCGGTTCAACCCCTCCCGCCGAGCCAGAGCAACACACTCTCCAAAGGATCAAACACCGTCACGATCGAGGCCGCTCCTCAGATGAGGATCTACGTCTCAAGCTCAGCGACGCTGTTTGCCAATCCAGGCCAGGAACCGATCGGCTGGAACACCACATCGCCCTTCTCCTTCTACGAATACACCATTGATGGCAGCGGCTTTTCCGCTGACATGTCCTACATCGACGACTGGGCCTATCCGATCCAGAGCAACATCACCGACAGCACGGGAACGATCCACAACTTCGGCTTCCTGAACGCTGCCGAGATCGCCATGAAGTTCGCCGCCCTGCCGCCGGGCGGATTCGTCACCAGCGCTGCCTCGGGACAGGGTGTCGGGACGCCATCGAATCTCTGGGATGCCCCCAACCAGCGCTTCGTCGGCCCGATGCGGCTCTGGCAGCAGCAGGTCATCATGGCCAATGCTGTGCAGAACGAGCAACAGGC
>JBBQIH010000381.1:0-2368 GCA_038324725.1 Cyanobacteriota bacterium
GCCGCTGGCTGCCGGAACTGGCCCATGTGGCCACCGCCGATCTGCTCAGCGGTGACATCGCGCCGCTGGAACGGCGTGGGTATCCGGCGCCGATCGTCAGTCACAAGGTGCAGCAGACCCGCTTCAAAGCCCTGCATGCCGCCCTGCCCAGGGGCTAGCTGGCAGGGGTTGCGGGCCTGGCTTCAGGCGACAACCGCGGTGGCCCCCACCAGGCTGCGCACCGCGGCGATGACGCTGTCCTGTTGCTCGACGCTGAGTTCGGGGAAGATCGGCAGGCTGAGCACTTCGGCGCAGAGTCGTTCGGTGATCGGCAGGCTGCCGGGGGCGTAGCCCAGGGAGGCGTAGGCCGGCTGCCGGTGGATGGGAATCGGGTAGTAGATGATCGTGGTCACCCCGGCCTCTTGCAGCTGCTGCTTGAGCCAATCGCGGCAGCAGGCCTCGGGCAGCCCGTAGCTGGCGCTGTCGGCGGCGGGGGTGCAACGTCCGCCGCAGGCGATGGTGGCGGCCGGGCAGCGGGGCACCCGCACCACGAACTGGTTCCAGCTGTGGCCGTCCGGTCCGGGGGCCGCGGGCAGCAGGCCCGGCAGTCCGGCCAGTTCCCGCTGGTAGCGCTCGGCGATGGTCCGCCGCCGTTCCACCCAGCCGGCCAGGTGCGGCAGCTTCACCATCAGCACGGCCGCCTGCATGGCATCGAGGCGGCTGTTGTAACCGAGGTCGGTGTGCAGGTAGCGGCGAGGCATGCCGTGCACCGCCAGCTCCCGGATCCGTTGGGCCAGCGTCGGGTCGCGGCAGACCACCATGCCGCCGTCGCCGGCCGCCCCGAGATTCTTGGTGGGGAAGAAACTGAAGCAGCCTGCGTCGCCCCAGCTGCCCACCGGCCGCCCGGCCCAGCTGGCGCCGCTGGCCTGGGCGCAGTCCTCGATCACCCGCAGGTCATGGGCGGCAGCGATGGCCATGATCCGCTCCATGTCCACCGGCCGGCCGAACAGGTGCACCGGCATCAGGGCGCGGGTGGCGGGGCTGATGGCGGCCCCGATCGCGTCCGGATCGATCAGGTAGGTGTCCGGATCCACGTCCACGAACACCGGCGTGGCGCCCACGGCGCTGATCGCTTCGGCGGTGGCGAAGAAGCTGAACGAACTGGTGATCACCTCGTCACCGGGCCCGAGGCCCAGGGCCCGCAGGGCCAGCACGAGGGCATCGGTGCCACTGTTGCAGCCGATGGCGTGCGGGACGCCGCAGGCGTCGGCGAAGGCGGCCTCGAAACCGCTGATGGTGGTCCCCCCGATGTATTGACCGCTGCGCAAGACCTGGAGGACGGCGTGATCGAGCGCGTCTCCGAGCTGGTGCAGTTGCGCGCTGAGACTGAAGGGGGGCACTTGCATGGCGGCAACATTAAGCCTGCGGATCCGACCGATGCTTCCTGCCCGGGCCTGGTTCAGCTGCCGTGCCCAGGGGCAGCAGGGTGGAGATGGTGAGGACCATGGATCTGCCGTCCTTGCTGCAGAGCGGATGGGGAGGCCGGGCAAGGATCATCGCCGTGATCGCGTTGTCTCCCCTTTGCCGCCCCCCTGCCCGCTGGTCCGCGGCCCGTTGGGAAGGCCCCTGCTGGGGTTGCCTCTGATGGCGATCCTGCTGGCCGGCTGCGTGCCGGCCGAGCAGCGCCCGAGTGGCCGGGTGTACCCGCTGCCGCGGCACCAGCCCCACGACGGGCTGGCCGTGGTGACGCGGCCCGGCGGCAAGGGCCTGCACATCTGGATCGAAACCGATACCAGCCGTCCTGGCGTCTGCCGGCCCCGCTGGCTTCCCGATGCCGCCCGGCTCCAGGGCGGCAACGGGCCGGAGCCCACCAGCTTCGGGCTGGCCCCGCGCCAGGAGTTCTTCCTGGCCCAGGAGCGGGGGCCGGTGCGGCTGGCCCTGCGGCGCCAGGCGGAGGGCCTCTGCCGCCAGCGGGCCCCCGACAGCGTCTTCGTCTGGGAGCCGCCGCCCCGCACCGCGGCGCAGCACCGGCCGCCGCTGCTGCCCCTGCTGGAGGAGCCCGAATTGCTCAGCGACCCGCGGGCGATCCGGCGGGCCGAAAAGCGGCTGCTGGGCCTGCCGCTCACCCCCGACGACCTGGAGGAACCGGAGGAGTCCCAGCCTGGGGGCTCCTGACGCTTCAGGCCAGGGCCGCGGCACCCACATACCCCTCAGGCAGCACCAGGGGCCAGTGGTCCGGGTCGGAACCCGCAGCGGCCCTGGAGTCAGACGCTGCCCTCCCGAACAGGCCCAGCCCCCTGGCCTTGAGGCCCGCCTCGAGCCGGCACCAGGCCGCCAGGAAAGCGTCACTGCGCCGCTCCTCCGGCAGGGCCCGGATCCGTTCCGATAC
>JBBQIH010000382.1:0-2366 GCA_038324725.1 Cyanobacteriota bacterium
GGCCCCCTCGCCGCCCTGGCTCCCAGCAGCGCAGCGATGGCCCCAGCGACGCTGCAGGTCATCCCGGGAATGCACCGGCTGGCCGTGCCGCGGCTGGAAGCCGCCCGGCTGCTGATGCTGTGGTGGCTACCGCCCGCCAATGATGTGGAGGGCCTGGTGGGGGCGGATCTGGGCACCACTGTGCTGGCGGAGGGGCGCCGCAGCCGTCTGGTCGACCGCCTGCGCGAGCAGCTGCAGATCGTCGAGAGCATCGACCTGGACCTGCACGCGATGGAGGGTGGCAGCTTCGCCCTGCTTGAGGCCGTCTGCGACGAGGAGGACCTGGCCGCGGTGCGTGGGGCCATCACCCAGGTGTGGCAGGAGCTGCGCCAGGACAGCCTCGGCGAACAGGAATGGTGGCGGGCCCGTCGACTGGTCGCCAACGGTTATCGCTTCTCGCTGGAATCCCCCGGTGGGGTGGCGTCCCTGATCGGCAGCAGCCGTCTGTGGGGACGGACCCAGCCCCTCGACCATCCCCTGGCGCTGCTGGACCAGTGGTCGCCAGATCGGCTGCAGGAGCAGACGCTGGCCCTGCTGGATCCTGCCCGGGCCTGCCTGCTGGAGGCGGTGCCGGCATGAGCCTTTCCCCTCCAGCCACCTCCGAAGACCACCACACCCTGAACGGGGGCCTGCCCCTGTGGATCCTGCACCGGCCCGGGCCGGCGATCCTGGCGGCCCGCCTGGCCATTCCAGGTGGCAGCGGCCGCGACCCGGCCGGCCGCCGGGGCGCCCACCAGCTGCTCGCCGGCAGCATGACCCGGGGCTGCGGCGATCTGGATGCCGAGGCCCTGGCCGATTGCGTCGAAGGGGCTGGCGCCGCCCTGCGGGTGGAGGCCCATGAGGACGGCCTGGTGCTGGCCCTGAAATGCGCCGCCGACGATGCCACCACCCTGCTGCCCCTGCTGCTGGCGATGGCGCGGCGACCGCGGCTGGAGCCCGATCAGGTGGCGATCGAACGGCAGCTCAATCTGCAGATGCTGCAACGCCAGAAGGAGGACCCTTTCCAGCTGGCCCACGACCAGCTGCGCCACCTGCTCTACGGCGATGGCCCCTACGGCCACGACCCCCTCGGAATTGAGGCGGAACTGGCCGGTCTCGGACCTGAGGACCTTTGGCCCCTGGTGAAGGGTCTCGGGGCTGACGGGGCCGTGCTGGTGCTCTGTGGCGAGACCCCGACGTCGCTGACGGCCGCCCTGGAGCTGGAACTGGCCGCCTCCCCCTGGATCACCCAGGCCCCGGGGTCCCAACCGTTCGCCGGCCCACCGCCGGCCACGGGTCACCTGGCTCTGCAGGTGCAGGACACCGAGCAGGTCGTGCTGATGCTGGGGGCCGCGACTGTTCCCCTGGCCCATCCCGACGCCCTGGCCCTGCGGTTGCTACAGGCCCACCTGGGCCTCGGCATGTCCAGTCGACTGTTCATCACAATGCGGGAGGAGCGGGGGCTGGCCTACGACGTCGGCGTCCACCTGCCCGCCCATGCCGGTGCCCCGCCATTCGTCATGCACCTGTCCACCTCGGCCGAGCGGGCGGCGGAAGCCACCACCTGCCTGCTGGACGAGTGGCAGCGGCTCCTGGAGGAGCCCCTGGACGAGGGCTCACGGCTGCTGGCCCTGGCCAAATACCAGGGGCAGGACGCCATGGGGCGCCAGACCTGCTCCCAGATCGCCGAGCGCCAGGCCCTGGTGCTCAGCCATGGCCTACCCGCCGATCATGTGCGTCAGGTGATGGAGCGGGCCCCCGGACTTGGGGCCGAGGATCTGCGGGCGGCGGCCCGCCGCTGGCTGCAGTCCTCCAGCCTGAGCCTGGTGGGCCCGGCCCCGGCCCTGGATCAGGCGCACCAGGCCTGGCTGAACCATGGGCTCAGCCGGCCGGCTCCAGGTCGGAGAGGTTGATCAGGAAGGTGCCGCGGCGGAAACGGATGGCCCTCAGCTCCAGGGCCCTGATCTCCACGACCAGGCCCACTTCGCCTGGATCCACCAGGTCAGGGGGACGCAGCATTGGCATCGGGTCGGCGGTCTTGAAATAGCGCAGGGGTTGGCGCAGGCGCACGGCATCGCCCAGATGGATCGCCACCTCCCCCACCTGCGGTGAATCCGCCGATGTTGCCGGAGGTGGCGCGGGATCAGTGGGGGTGAGATCCGGCATCGGTACGGCGCTCCAGCGGGCTATGGGCCCTTCTCAGCCGAACCTAGCTGGAGCAGGATGGGCGCCAGCCACGAACGGTTCATTGCGAGCCCTTGCCACCTGGAGCGGAGCGATCGCCGGCCTCCTGCTCATCCTTGTCGGCGGTCTGGTGCCGGCGGCCTTTCCGGTCCACGAGGCCGGTG
>JBBQIH010000383.1:0-2325 GCA_038324725.1 Cyanobacteriota bacterium
CGCCGCAGATGCTGCCGGCGGCCAGCACGCTGGTGAACAGGCCGAGGGCCTGTGGTGAGGGGCCGATCACTTCGGCGGCGATCAAGGGGGCCAGGCCCGGATGGAAGAAGCCCACCAGGCAGGCCACGGTGGTGAAACGCAGCACATGGCGCAGGGTCGAACCGCACTCCCGCCAGGCGGCCCCGAGGCTGGCCCCTTCCCCCCCGGCGCTGCGCTGTTCCAATTCCCGGTGGGGCCGCAGCAGCCAGATCACGGTGGCGATCGGCACCAGATAGGACGCCGCATCGATCGCCAGGGCCATGGCGGGTCCGGACAGGGCCACGAGCCAGCCCCCCAGTGGAGGGCCCACCAGCTTGCCGACATTGAACACGACCGAGAAGCTGGCCAGATAGGGCGCCACCTGCTCCGGCCGTTCCACCAACAGGGAGCAGTACTTGCTGCGGGCCGTCAGTTCGAAGGAGCTGGAGACGCCCACCACCAGGGTGCTCAGCAGCAGCAGGAGCACCTGCCCCGTCCCCTGCATCAGGGGAATGGCCAGGGCCCCCAGGGTGGCCCCGCCGAACAGACCCCACTGGGAGCGGATCAGCATGGTTTCGCAGCCCAGCCGATCCGTGAGCACACCCGCCCGGCCGCTGACCAGGAGGCTGGGCAGGGCCAGGGCGGCGAAATGCAGGGCCAGCAGCAGCGGATTGCCGGTGCCGGCCATCAGGATCCAGCCCTTGGCGGTCAGCCCGGCAAAGGATCCGGAGGTGCTCAGGCCGGAGGCGACGAGGAAGAGGGGGCGCTGGTGCCGTTGCAGCCAGCCGTCTCTGGGGCTGGGGGTCAAGCCCCGCTCCGGGTTGCGGCCTGGGCCTCACGCACCATGGCCCCGGCTCCCACCACCTCGCCGCGCAGGTCGTAGGTGTCGGCCGCGGTGATCCGCACCGGCACCATCGTCCCCGGTGCGGCGCAGAGTCCGCCCTGACCGGGACTGACATGCACCTCGCCGTCCACCTCAGGGGCGAAGCGGGTGCACCGGCCCAGCATCTCGCCAGTGCTGGGGTTCTCCTGCTCGATCAGCACGTCCACGATGCGGCCGACCCAGGCGCCGTTGCGATCGGCGGCGATCGGTTGCTGCAGGGCCATCAGCCTGTCGCGCCGCTCGCTGGCGATCTCCGGCGGCACGGGGTCGCTCAACTCGGCGGCGGCGGTGCCTTCTTCGGGGGAGAAGCTGAACACGCCCACGTGATCGAAACGCTGCTCGGCCACGAACGCCAGCAGATGCTCGAAATGGGCCTCGGTCTCACCAGGGAAGCCGACGATGAAGGTGGTGCGCAGCACGGCGTCCGGCAGCTGCTCGCGGATGCGCTGCAGCAGGGCGCCGTTGATCCCGGTCTGCCAGGGACGGTTCATGGCTCGCAGCACCTCGGGGTGGCTGTGCTGCAGGGGCAGATCCAGGTAGGGCAGCAGATTGGGGACGTCCCGGTAGGCGGCGAGCACGGTGTCGGTGAGGCCGGTGGGATAGGCGTAGTGGACCCGGATCCAGGGAATCTCCACCTCCCCGAGGGCCCGCAGCAGGTCGTCGAGGCGTGGCTTGCCGTAAAGATCCAGTCCGTAGTTGGTGGTGATCTGGCTGATCAGGATCAGTTCCTTCACGCCCTGGGCGGCGAGTTGGTGGGCTTCGGCCACGATCGATTCGATCGTGCGGGAGCGCTGGTCGCCCCGCAGCCTCGGGATGATGCAGAAGGCGCAGCGGTAGTCGCAGCCCTCGGCCACCTTCAGGTAGGCCACCGCCTCGGAGGTGGTGCGGTAGCGGGGCAGGTGTTCGTCGCCCACGAAGGTGGGAACCGCGCTGACCCTGTTGACCCGCTCCCCGGCCTCAACCCGCTCCAGCACCTCCACGATGTGCTGGTAGTCGCCGGTGCCGACGATCGCCCGCGCTTCCGGCAGGGAGTCCAGCAGCTCCTGCTGAAAATGTTGGGCCAGGCAGCCGGCGATGATCAGTTCCTTGCCCTGTTCTGCCAGCTCCACCAGGGTGCGCACCGATTCGGCGCGGGCGTCCTGGATGAAGCTGCAGGTGTTGACCACCACCACCCGTGCCTCGCTTTCGTCGGCGCTGACTCCGTAGCCGGCCTCGGCCAGCAGGCCGAGCATGTGCTCGGTGTCCACCCGGTTCTTCTCGCAACCCAGGTGGGTGAAGGCCACGGTGGGCCGTTCTCGGCTGGGCTGGGGAGACATGCTGCTGCGGGTGGAAAGGGGAACGGGCCAGCGTGCCGGCACCAAGGGAGTGGGCGCAAACGCCGATCTCCACCCTATGAAAGCCCCCGCGGCTGCGAGAATCGCCCC
>JBBQIH010000384.1:0-2322 GCA_038324725.1 Cyanobacteriota bacterium
GGTGGTGCCCCTGCACGGCTGGCAGCCCCTGGCCTACGGCCAGGCCTCCAGTCCGGTGGCGATGCTGCTCAGCGGCGGTGTCTCCGTCCTGGGTGGCTACGGCCTGCTGCGTTTCGCCATCGGCTTCCTGCCGGATGAATGGATCCTCTGGTCGCCGTGGATCGCCGCGGTGGGCGCCCTGACCGCGGCCTACGGCGCCCTCAACGCCATCGTCCAGAGCGACATCCGTCGCCTGGTGGCCTACGGCTCCCTCGGCCACATGGGGCTGCTCGTGGTGGCCCTGGCCGCCGCCACCCCCCTGAGCCTGCAGGGGGTGGTGGCCCAGCTGCTGGCCCATGGGCTGATCTCGGCCCTGCTGTTCCACCTGGTGGGGCTGATCGAAGCCAAGACCGGCTCGATCCAGATCCCTGAGCTGGCCGGCCTGCTCAATCCTTACCGGGGTCTGCCCTTCACCCTGGGCCTGTTCTTGCTGGCCCTGATGGCCAGTGCCGGCATCCCCGGCCTGGCGGGCTTCGTGCCCGAATTCCTGATGTTCGAGGCCAGCTGGACCCCCTTCCCTGTGGCCACCCTGCTGTGCCTGATCGCCTCGGGCTTCACCGCCGTTTACGCGGTGCGGCTGTTCAACAGGGTCGGCTTCGGCCGCCTCGACAACGACCGTGTCGACTACCCGGTCACCGTCTGGAGCGAACGGTTCCCCGCCGTGCTGCTTACCGCCCTGGTGGTGTTAGGCGGCCTCTGGCCCGGCCTGCTGGTGGGCTGGAGCGAATCCACCACCACGGCCCTGGCCCTGCGCCGAGAACCGTTCACCACCCTCGTGGCCATCGCCCCCTCCGCGTCCCCCCGCCAGCTCCCTTCATGACGCCCCCCACCGCCACCGCTCCGGACAGCCTGCGTCAGTCCCTGATCCCCCCCTCCACCCATCGCTACGCCGAGGTGATCCACCGTCTCGAGGCGGGCGGCTCGATGCTGCCGGACACCCCCGAGAACCTGATGCAGATCATCGGCATCTACAAGGCCTACGCCGTGCCGATGGACTTCTACTGGCGCGACCTGCTCTACATCGCCGAGCGGGTGTTCCTCGATCCCCTGCCGGCGTTCAAGTACTTCCCCTCCCAGGAGTACCTGGATCTGCCCAACTCCTATGCCGGTGAGGACTCGAAGCTGCGCATCTGGCGCGGCGGTGAGAAGGCGCACCCGGAACTGCTGGAGTTCATGGCCAAGGGCGAGACGACGGCCATGCCGAAGCTGCTGCACCACCTCTGGCACGACCGCATCAACATGGAGTTCGCCGAGGCCTGCATGGATGCCATGTTCTGGCACCAGGGCATGGGCGGCCGCTTCTACGACTATCTGGAGTGCGATGCCTACAAGGCCAACGCCGATCGGGCGATCAAGGCCTACTTCAAGGGCAATCCCCTGATGCTGGGGCTCTACGCCCTGTTCCCGGAGATGTTCCTGGAACAGGTGCGCAAGCTGAGCTACTACGCCAATCTCGGCCTGTTCTGGGAAGTGATGGCGCCGGTGTTCTTCGAGATGAGTGACATCTACGACGAGGGCGGCTTCGCCGGTGTACCCGCCGCCATGGATTTCCTGGTCAACGGCATCTTCGCCGTGGCGGGACGCCCCATCTACCACCACGTGGTCATCGGCGGCGAATGCCTCGAGATCATTCCCAAGTCGGAGGGGTTCACCTGGCTCTACGAGGCGGCCCTCCCGTACGTGGAGGCCGTCTTCTACCGGACTTCCCCCTTCCGGGGCACCAAGAGCTACAACGCCCAGGCCGGCCAGGTGCCCTCCGAGCAGGCCGATTTCCACTACGGCATCCTCTACGCCGATGTGTTCCCGGTGGGTTCCGCAGGCATCCCGCCCACGCTGCTCATGCAGGACATGCTCCATTTCCTGCCGCCTTATCTCACGGAGCTCTATGCCCAGCACAAGCGGGGCGAGGGGGATGTGCTCAACCAGCTCGGGGTCACCTTCCAGCGCTCCATGTACAACGTCACCTCGGCGGTGATCCAGGCCCTGCGTTGCGCCCTGCTCTATCCCCTCGATGACACCGATCCGGAACACCTGATGGCCAACCGGAAGTTCTTTGAGGCCCAGATGGACCGGTTCCTGCGGCCCGAGGCCCGCTTGCCCCAGATCCAGACCCAGGACTACCGCTAGGAGAACCCCCATGGCCAACATCATCGAAACCGCCAAGGGCGCCGGCTGCTTCGCCACCCTGCTCACCGCCGTCGAGGTGGCCGGACTCACGGGAGCCCTGGAGAGCCCCGGCCCCTTCACCGTCTTCGCCCCCGTCGACGACGCCTTCGCCGCCCT
>JBBQIH010000385.1:0-2309 GCA_038324725.1 Cyanobacteriota bacterium
GATAGGGGGGGCTGACGCAGGCGCAGCCGGCGTGGCGCCCCCCGCAGCCGCCGGGTGCCGCCCTGTTCCTGCTGCTCGAGGTCCCGGCGGAAACGATCGGCGACAGCGGCAGGCCCGCCCGGGTAGGGCGCCTGGGTGGGCGCCATGGGGCCCTGCCGCTCGAGCCGTTCCACCCCCTGCTGGATGAGCACCTTGGCCATGTTGCTGACCGTGCGCGATTCAGTCTCCGCCAAGGCGGCGAGGCGGGCGCAGAGCTCCTCCGGCAGGACGACCTGGATCCGCGGCGACTTGGGCTTGCCGCTGGAGGAGGTCTGGCGGGTGGGCACGGTGCCTCTGGGTGGGTGCCGGTCAGCGGGCGCCGCGGGGGTACGGCGAGATAGGAAAAAGTGTACAGTGACTGTCATGGGTAGTATCCAAAAGTAGGTTTGTGGACCAAGATTTGGTTTGAGGGTCATCCCGGCCCCTCCAGATCCCCCTTTCCACCAAGCCTTAGCCCACTGTTTCCACGCCCCCCGTCCCCTCCGACGGCCCACCGGCCGCTTCTGCCATGGCCCGATCCACCCAGTCCCGCCCCACAGGTTCCGAGACCCCCCTGCAGCCCAAGAGCCGTCAGAGCCGGCGGCGCAGCACGGCGGAACGCAGCGATGTGCTGGTTTCGGCCGTGATCAGCACGTATCTGCTCACCCATCTGCACCATGTGTTGCAGCGCGCCGAGTTCGGCGCCCAGCAGGAGGGCCGTCAATCCCTGGCCGCCAACTACGCCCAGCTGCGCAAGGTGCTCTGTCTCGATGCCCGCAGCATGGAAGATGCCTCCGCCAGCGGCGCCGAAGAGGACACCAGTCCGCGCGCGGCCTGATCCAGCCCCACCGCCACTCCCCACCCCCCTGAAGATCCACCCCAGGGGGCTGCGCCGATGCCCCCCAGCCCATAAGGTCAGGAAAGAATCGCGGCCAGGATGACCACCAGCAACGCCACCGGCAACGCCGCCGACAACGCCACCGACAACGCCGCAGAGCTCTACGGACGCATCAGCAACGATGTCGAGCTCACCCAGTCACTGTTTCGCCAGGCTCTTCAGGATCCGAGCGGAGCCCTCAGCAGGATCGTCGCCCTCGGCGAGGAGGCGGGCCTGCCGGTCAGCCCGGAGGAGGTCAAGGCCCACCTGGCCGGCCTCGATGATGGCGACACCAAACAATGGCTGATCAAGGCCCGGGGCGGACTCTGAAGCAGGAGAACGGCGTCCCTCCTGCTGGGGCCGGCGTGGCTGTTGGCGACGCTCGGAGCCTCCCCCCTGGGCCCAGCTGAAGAACAGCCAGTAGCTCGTCAGCGCCAGGCCCGCCGCCACCACCAGCGCAGCGATCTGCTCGAGTCGCTTGATCATTCTGACGACACGACCGAACAGGTCTGACAGTCTGCAGGACGCCTCGACAGGGGATGATGCGCTCACTGCGACCGTCATCCGCTCCGTGCTGCGCCTCGAACGCATCGGCAAGATCTACCCCACCGGGGAGGTGCTCAAGGACATCACCTGGGAAGTCAAGGCAGGTGATCGGATTGGCCTTGTGGGGGTCAACGGAGCTGGTAAATCCACCCAGATGCGCATCATCGCCGGGTTGGAGGAACCGACCAGCGGCCAGGTGGTGCGCCAGGGGGATCCCCGCATCGCCTACCTGCAACAGGAGTTCGACGTCGATCTCGTCCGCAGTGTCCGCCAGGAACTGTTCCAGGCCTTTGGCGAGGCCGCCCTGGTGCTCAACCGTCAGCGCCAGGTGGAGGAGGCGATGGCCACCGAGGAGGCCGCCGCCGATCCAGCCCTGCTCGACCAGCTGATCGACGAACTCGGCCAGCTGCAGAGTCGTTTCGAGGCCCTGCACGGCTACGAGCTCGATGCGCGCATCGACAAGCTCCTGCCCAGCATCGGCTTCACCCCCGAAACGGCCGAGCGGGTCGTGGGGGACTACTCCGGCGGCTGGCAGATGCGCATCGCCCTGGGCAAGATCCTCCTGCAGGAGCCGGATCTGCTGCTCCTCGACGAACCCACCAACCACCTCGACGTCGAAACGATCCAGTGGCTGGAGAGTTACCTGGTGGATCAGACGGTTCCCCTGGTGGTGATCAGCCACGACCGGGCTTTTCTCGATCGGGTCTGCAACCAGATCGTGGAGACGGAGCGCGGTGTCTCGCGGACCTACCTGGGCAACTACAGCCAGCATCTCGAGCAGAAGGCCCTGGAGCGGGAGGCCGGCCAGGCGGCCTTCGAGCGCCAGCAGAAGGAACTGAGCAGCCAGCAGGCCTACATCGACCGCTTC
>JBBQIH010000386.1:0-2253 GCA_038324725.1 Cyanobacteriota bacterium
AGCGCCCGCACCACACCCGCCCGGGCGTGGGGGCCGTGGCGCAGCCGCTCCAGCATCGGCAGGGTGAATCCAGCCGTCTTGCCGGTGCCCGTCTGGGCGGCGGCCATCACGTCGTGGCCCTCCAGCACCGCAGGGATGCACTGCAGCTGAATCGGCGAGGGGCTGCTGTAGCCCTTGGCGGCCACGGCCTTGAGGATCGGCTCCGAGAGGCCCAGGACAGCAAAGTCGGTCGCCAAGCCTGCCACCGGCGGATTCAGGCCGGTGGCGGTGTGGCTGGGGGTGAGCGGTTCAGGGGTGGGGGCGGAACCGTTGCCGCTGGGTCGGCTCCGGATGACCTTGGCCTCGGGCCTGGAGGAAGGGGCGGTGATCGGGCGCGATAACGGAGTTGGGCCCCAGCCTAGGACCGGTGGGTGGAGCCGCCGCCATGGCAGGGGCTGCGGTGGCTGCAGCGCTCGCAGGGTCCCTCGGGCAGCACGGCGCAACGCAGCAGCGGGCTGCGGGCGTTGAAGCGGCAATGGGGGTCGCCGATCACCCAGCGCCCGTCCCACCAGAGGGCGTCGGCCGGTTGCTGCTGGGACTTGACCTGCAGCGCCACGGCCGCCAGTTCGTAGCGGCCTTGCCGCAGTCGGTAACGGTGTCGCCGCTGCAGCACCAGGAAGCTGCGATCGCCAGTGGTCAGCCAGCGGCCGGGATGGGGGACATCGCCGAGGTTGTCGATCTCGATGCTGGTGATCAGATGGTCCGAGTCGATCTGGCGCAGTTCAATCCGCATCGTTCGGCGTCCCTCAGGCGTCGCCGCCGCCCTGTTCGGGCAGGGCGGCGGGAGCCGTACGCAGGGAGAAGCCCCAGGCGAACAGGGCCGCCACCACCAGCAGCAGGGCCCACTCCGGCACCTCCACCGCCGGCAGCAGCAGGCGCAGCAGCAGGCGCAGGCCCACCAGACCCACCGCCAGATAGCCGGCGGTTTCCAGATGGGGGAAGATTTCCAGCCAGCGCAGGAACAATTCGGCGGTAAGCCGCAGGGCAATGATGCCGATCACTCCTCCCGCCATCACCAGGGGGAGCCGGTCGGTGACCGCCACCGCCGCAGAGACGCTGTCGAGCGAGAAGGCCAGATCGGTGAGGGCCAGGGTGGCCACGATCGAACCCAGGGAGGCGCCGTGGTGGGGATGGTCGGAATCGTGGGGTTGGGAGCCCGGGGCCTGGGCGGAGAGGCTCATCTCCACCTCGTCGTCCTCGGCCTCGTCCTGACCCAGCAGATGGCGCCCGCAGAGCCAGAGCAGATAGGCCGAAGCCAGCAGCTGCAGGGGCCAGAAATTGAGCACGTAGCTGGCCAGGGCGATCAGAGCCAGCCGAAAAACCAGGGCCAGCACCAAGCCGAGGTTGAGGGCCTGGCGTTGCCGTGCCGGATCGTGCAGCCGCCGGGAGATGGCGGCCAGAGCAATGGCGTTGTCGGCGGAGAGCACCGCCTCGAGCCCCACCAGCAGCGGCAACAGCAGCAGCACCTCACCCCATTGGTACGCCTGCTGCAGCAGGGGCGTGAGGCTCTCCACCGTTTCCACTTCCATTGCTGGCGTTCGCTCGGCCCTGGCGCCTTCAAAAAAGCACTCTAGAAAGACCGCTGGCCCCTCCCCACGCTTCCCATGCAACTTCAGGTCCAGTTGCTGCGCTGCGAGGGCGGGCGCCGGGTCGTGCTGGTCTCGGCCCGCGAAGGGGAGCGCTTCCTGGGCAGCGCCCTGGGGGAGGCGGGCGATGCCGAGGAAGCGGAGGACCGGGCCAGGGCACGCCTTCTGGCCAGCCTGCAGAGCACCAGCACCCCTCGCCCGCCGCGGCAGGCTCCGGCCCAGCCCTCCAGGCCGTCGCCACCGCCGGCCCCTGAGCCCGCAACGCCGGCTGGTCTGCCGGAGCCCCCGCCACAACAGGAGACATCGCCGGAGCCACAACCACAACCCCCGCCTGAGCCCCAGCCCTCTGCAGAGCCCCAGCCCACACCGGAGGATCCCCAGGACTGGAGTGCCGAACTGACCCACCTGGATCTGCAGATGCGGCGGCTGGGATGGGACAGGGACCGGGAGGCCCTCTATCTACAGCGATCCTTCGGCCACCCCAGCCGGGACCGCATCACCGTCTATGCCGATCTGATCGCTTATCTGCAGGCGATCGAGGTCCTTGAGCCCGGATGCGATCCCGCCGCGGTGGCTGTTCCGCTGCGCCGGGCCGACCTGCTCGATCAGTGCAACCTGCTCCTGCAGC
>JBBQIH010000387.1:0-2239 GCA_038324725.1 Cyanobacteriota bacterium
CCGTCGATTCCACCTACCTCACCGGCAAGCGGGTGTTCATCTTCGCCGATGCCACCCACGCCATCGCCGCCGCCCGGATCGCCTCAAAGGAACTGGGCTTCCAGGTGGTGGGTCTGGGCAGCTACAGCCGGGAGCAGGCCAGGGAGGTGCGGGCCGCCGCCGCCGAGCTGGGCCTGGAGGCCCTGATCACCGACGACTACCTCGTGGTGGAGAAGGCCATGGGCGAGGCAGCCGCCGAATTGGTGCTCGGCACCCAGATGGAACGCCACAGTGCCAAGCGGCTGGGGCTGCCTTGTGCCGTGATCAGCGCCCCCCTGCATGTGCAGGATGTGCCGGCCCGTTACTCCCCCCAGATGGGCTGGGAGGGGGCCAATGTGATCTTCGATTCCTGGGTGCACCCTCTGATGATGGGCCTGGAGGAGCACCTGATCGGCATGTTCCGCCACGACTTCGAGTTCGTCGACGGCCACCGCAGCCATCTGGGTGACGGTGCCCCGACGGCGGCGGGGACGGGGGAGCCCGAGGCTGTCCCGGCCACCGCGGCTGCTCAGGCCACCTCCCCGGCCCCCGGCACCATCACGGCGGCTGACGCCGTGCGGGAGGCGCTCGAGAGCCTCTGGACAGCGGACGGAGAAGCGGAACTCGCCAAGATTCCGTTCTTCGTGCGGGGCAAGGTGCGTAAGAACACCGAAGCCTTCGCCCGCGAACGGGGCCTGGCACGCATTGATGCCGAAGCCCTCTATGACGCCAAGGCCCACTTCAGCCGTTGAGGGCCTCTCTGGCGATGTTTCGGTTTGCGTGATCCCCCGACAGCCGGGATCCGATCTGAGCAGGCTGTTCCCTTACGAGTGATCCGCCGGTGCGCCGGCTTCCCCTTGTTCTTCCTATGACCACGACACTCACGTCTCCCTCGAGCACCGGCACCAACCCCCGCGAAGATGGTGAGGGCAGCCTGCAGGTGCATCAGGACACGTCGATGAACATCGAAGAGGGGGCGCTGGTGATCGCCGTCTACGGCAAGGGCGGCATCGGCAAATCCACCACCTCTTCCAACCTGTCCGCTGCCTTCTCCAAGCTGGGCAAACGGGTGTTGCAGATCGGTTGTGACCCCAAGCACGATTCCACCTTCACCCTCACCAAGAAAATGGTGCCGACGGTGATCGACATCCTCGAGACCGTCGATTTCCACACCGAGGAGCTGCGGCCCGAGGACTTCGTCTTCGAGGGCTACAACGGCGTGATGTGCGTCGAGTCCGGCGGCCCTCCGGCCGGCACCGGCTGCGGTGGCTACGTCACCGGTCAGACGGTCAAGCTGCTCAAGGAGCATCACCTGCTGGAAGACACCGACGTGGTGATCTTCGATGTGCTCGGTGACGTGGTCTGCGGCGGCTTTGCAGCCCCACTCCAGCACGCGCACTACTGCCTGATCGTGACCGCCAACGATTTCGATTCGATTTTCGCCATGAATCGGATCATGCAGGCGATCAATGCCAAGGCCAAGAATTACAAGGTGCGCCTCGGCGGGGTGATTGCCAATCGCTCTGAGCAGACCGACGAGATCGACAAGTTCAACAAGCGCACAGGGCTGCGCACGATGGCCCACTTCAAGACCGTTGATGCGATTCGCAAATCACGGCTCAAGAAGTGCACCATCTTCGAGATGGAGAGCACACCGGAAGTGGACGCTGTGCAGCAGGAATACCTGAGCCTGGCCCGCAAGATGCTCACCGACGTGGAGCCATTGGAGGCCGTATCCCTCAAGGATCGGGAGATCTTCGACCTGCTCGGCTTCGACTGATCCCCTCGGGGGGTCAGATTTCCGCGGCGGCCCGCTCCACCAGCCGTCGGGCCACGGCCTGCACGCCCGTGTGCTGGTAAGTGTCGGTGAAGGCATCGAGGAAGGTGGCCATCTGCTGGAGGCCCCCCTGCCAGGGGCCCAGGGTGGTCTCCAGGGCCTGCACGGCCTTCTGGCCGCTGAGACCCAGCTGGCTGCTGAAGCCTCCAGCCCAGCCCAGCCACTGGTCGACGCCCCGGCGCAGGAAGCTCAGATGGGCGCCATCGCCCCGTCCCGGCAGCAACCTGGCCATTCCGGCGTAGGCGGGCAGCTGGTGCAGGTCCCTCTTGTCGACGCCCCCCAGCAGGCCATCCAGCCGCTGCAGGGCCTGGTCGCCCAAGGGCAGCAGGGCCTCAAAGCAGATCAGGGCGGCCATCCTCACCCGGGCTTCGCCGGCGTACTCGC
>JBBQIH010000388.1:0-2210 GCA_038324725.1 Cyanobacteriota bacterium
GCGATGTACTGGTAGTCGAAGCCGTACCACTCGCTCTTCTTGCCCTCGGCCATCCGCCGCGCCTCCAGGTTCTCGGTGGGGCCGCCGGGAATCATGGTGATGGCCTGGCGCAGGATCTTCAGGGACTGGCGCATCTCCTCGATCCGTACCCGGTAGCGGGCATAGCAGTCGCCCTCCGTTGCCCAGGCCACCGACCATTCGAAATCGTCGTAGCACTCGTAGTGATCGACCTTGCGCAGATCCCAGGGCACGCCGGAGGCGCGAAGCATCGGACCGGAGAGACTCCAGTTGATCGCCTGCTCCTTGCCGATCACCCCGAGACCTTCAATCCGCTTGCGGAAAATGGGGTTGTTGGTGATCAGTTTCTCGTATTCATCGATCTTGGGGCCGAACCAGTCGCAGAAGTCGGCGCACTTCTCCAGCCAGCCATAGGGGAGATCAACGGCCACCCCGCCGATGCGGAAATAGTTGTTGTTGATCAGGCGCTGGCCGGTGGCCGCCTCCCACAGGTCGTAGATCATCTCCCGCTCCCGGAAGATGTAGAAAAAGGGCGTCTGGGCGCCCACGTCGGCGAGGAAGGGGCCAAGCCAGAGCAGGTGGTTGGCGATGCGGTTGAGTTCCAGCATCAGCACCCGGATGTAGCTGGCGCGTTTCGGCACGGGCACGTCTGCCAGCTTCTCCGGTGCATTCACCGTGATCGCCTCGTTGAACATGCCCGCCGCGTAGTCCCAGCGGCTCACGTAGGGCACGAACATCACGTTGGTGCGGTTCTCGGCGATCTTCTCCATGCCGCGGTGGAGGTAGCCGATCACCGGCTCGCAGTCGATCACGTCCTCGCCATCGAGGGTCACCACCAGCCGCAGCACCCCGTGCATCGACGGGTGGTGGGGGCCGAAATTGACCACCATCGGCTCGGTGCGGGTCTCGAGCTGGGTCATGCCCTTCGCAAGGAACGGAGTGCCGGGATCTTAGGAAGGTTGGATGGCCGTTTCGTTCGCCCATCTTCCGGTTCTGGCCGATCCGGTGCTGCAGGCCTTCGCCGGGTTGCCTGGACAACCGGCGGGCGCCGGGGACGGGCCTGCGCTGCTGCTGGATTGCACCCTCGGCGGCGGCGGCCACAGCGCCCTGCTGCTGGCGGCCCACCCCCAGCTGCGCCTGATCGGCCTCGACCGGGATCCCGCCGCCCGGGCCGCGGCCGCCGAGCGGCTCGCCCCCTTCGGCGATCGGGCCGTGATCGAGGCCGCCAACTTCGCCGACTTCATCCCACCCGCTCCCCTGGTGGCGGTGCTGGCCGATCTGGGGGTCAGCAGTCCCCAGCTGGATGAGGCCAGCCGGGGGTTCAGCTTCCGTGCCCCCGGCCCCCTCGACATGCGCATGGATCCGCAGAGTGGCGAAACCGCGGCCGAGCTGATCGACCGCCTGCAGGAAGGCGAGCTGGCGGATCTGATCCATGCCTACGGCGAGGAGCGGCTGTCGCGCCGCATCGCCCGGCGCCTGCTGGCCGAACGCCCCTGGGCCGGAAGCGGCCGCAGCACCGCTGATCTGGCCTACGCCGTGGCTGGGTGCTTCCCCCCCAAGGCGCGCCACGGCCGGATCCACCCGGCCACCCGCACCTTCCAGGCCCTGCGGATCGCCGTCAACGACGAGCTGGGCGCCCTCGACCGGCTGCTGGCCCGCGCCCCCGACTGGCTGGTGCCGGGCGGTCTGCTGGCCGTGATCAGCTTCCACTCCCTCGAGGACCGGCGCGTCAAGACGGCCTTCCTCGCTGATCCCCGCCTGGAGCGGCTCACCCGTAAGCCGCTGGTGGCCAGTGAGGAGGAGGAGCAGGCCAATCCCCGTAGCCGCTCCGCCAAGCTGAGGCTGGCCCGCCGCGTGGCCTGAGCCGTTTGCCATGACCCCGGCCAGTCTGCCCAGCCTCGATCGTGTCGATGTCCTCTGGTGGATCGCCCTGCTGATCCAGGCCCTCGCCATCCCCGGCACCGTGCTGCCGGTGGCGCCAGGTCTCACCCTGCTGCCCCTGGGGGCCTTGCTGTGGTGCTGGGCCGTGGGCTGGGCCGCCGGCTGGCCGGCCCTGTTGCTGGGCGTTGTGCTGCTCGCCCTGGGCTGGGGGGCCGAGGCCCTGGGCCTGCTGCTCGGCCCGGCCCGGCTGCAGGCCACCCGCTGGAGTTATGTCGGCGCCGGCCTCGGTCTGGTGGTGGGCCTGCTGGGGC
>JBBQIH010000389.1:0-2199 GCA_038324725.1 Cyanobacteriota bacterium
GCTGCGCAGCGGGGATCGCTACCGCCAGGCGGCTGTCGATGCCCTGCAACGGCTTGCCACCGTTCTTCAGGGCGGTGAAGATCCGGGGGAACCCGTCGTCGAGGAGAGCGCCGCCGTCGTCAGCAACATTCCCAGCCGCGAAGAAACCTCCAGCAGCAACGCCTTCACCTGGGTGATCGTCCTGCTGGTGGTGGGGACCGTGGTGCCGATGCTGACCTGGTGGGTCTTCTCCCGTTGATCCCTCCGCACCGTGCCTCCCCATGGGACTGACTGACTGGATGGGCTCCTTCGGGCGGGCCCAATCCCTCGACCTGAGCTCTGACCTCGAGCGCGGCTATGAAGCCGCCCTGCTCATCCAGAGCATTGAGATGGAGCACTACAACGACCGCCCGGTGCGTCCCGAACTCGAGCCCAGGATTCCGCGGGCGATGCAGGCCCAGGTGCTGCGCCGCTTCCGGGCCGCCTTGCAAGTCTGCCGTCAGGCCAGGACGGTGCTGACCCCCTACCGACAGGAACTCTCGGGCCAGGGACTGCGCCAGTTCCAGCTGATCGACACGGTCACGGGCCGTTACGCCGTTGAACGGGAGGAGTTGCCGGCTCTCAGCCGCTCGCCGGAGATGCTGCCCCGCAGCCTGGTGAGCGTGGTCGACACCGTGCGGCGCCAGCTGGACCCGGAAGCGGAGGCGAGCGTGGTGGCCGGCTTCCGCCGCCGCCGCGATTCGACCCTGGTTTCCCTGCGCATCCTGCTGCTGTTGATTCTGGTGCCGGTGCTGGTGCAACAGGTCAGCCGCACCTACGTGGTGTCGCCCCTGGTGGATCGCTTCGCCCCCGACAACGCCTTCCTCACCTACCCGAAACCCCAGCTGGAGGAACGGGCGGTCGAGAAGCTGCGCGTCTACCAGGCGGAGATCGAGTTTGATGCCCTGCTGGAGGGCAAACCGCTGCCAAGCCGCGAGGAGCTGCAGAAGGAGCTGTCCACGCGGGCCCAGATCCTCAAGGAGGAGGCCGATCAGGACAGCACCCATGCCATCAAGAACGTCCTGGCGGACATCTTCGGCTTCATCGGCTTCGTGGTGATCGCCATCTTCGGTCGGCGCGATGTTCAGGTGCTGCGGGGCTTCATCGACGAACTGGTGTATGGCTTGAGCGACAGCGCCAAGGCCTTCGCCATCATTCTGTTCACCGACATCTTCGTGGGATTCCACAGTCCTGAGGGCTGGACCGTGCTGCTCGGTGGTGTTGCCAACCATCTTGGACTGCCGGCCCAGGAAAATTTCGTGATGCTCTTCATCGCCACCTTCCCGGTGGTGCTGGCTACGATCTTCAAGTACTGGATCTTCCGCTACCTCAACCGGGTTTCGCCATCCTCGGTGGCCACCCTGCGCAACATGAACGGTGGCAGCTGAGTCCCCCTCCGAGGAACCTCGCCACCGACGCCTCACCCTCGTCAGCGGGCCCTCGCGGGGGGGCAAGAGCCGCTGGGCCGAGCATCTGGCCGTCCAGAGCGGTCTGGCGGTTGTGTACCTGGCCACCGGGCCGTCGCTGCCCGATGACCCGGCCTGGCAGGAGCGGCTGCAGCGCCATCGCCAGCGGCGCCCGCCCCAGTGGGGCTGCCGCGAGGTGGGTGGTGAACTCGCGGCCGCTCTCGGCGCCCTGGAATCGGGCCAGCTGGGCCTGGTGGATTCCCTCGGAACCTGGGTGGCCGCCCATCTGGAGCTGGAACCGGGCGCCTGGACGAGACGCTGCGACGCGCTGATCGCGGCTGTTCACCGCTGCCAAACTCCCCTGGTGGTGGTCTGCGAGGAAACGGGATGGGGGGTGGTGCCGGCCACGGCGGCGGGATCACGCTTCCGCGACCGGCTTGGGTCGATGCAGCAGGAGCTTCAAGGCCACAGCGAGGCGGCCTGGCTTGTCCTGCAGGGTCGCGCGATCGACCTGCTGGCCCTCAGCCAGCCCGTCCCCCCCGGCGGCTGAGGCCCGCTTCCCATGCCCCGCGTCGTTCTGTACCAACCCCAGATTCCCCCGAACACGGGCAATGTGGCCCGCACCTGTGCCGCCACCGGCTCAGAGCTGCATCTGATCGAACCCCTCGGCTTCACGATCAGCGACCGCCACCTGCGCCGGGCTGGTTTGGATTACTGGCCCTGGGTGTCGCTGCAATGCCACGCCGACCTGGCCTGTTTCCAGGCCGAACGGCAG
>JBBQIH010000390.1:0-2177 GCA_038324725.1 Cyanobacteriota bacterium
GCTCGACGGCGCCATCGAACTCGCGCGCCACCGGCGCCGCTGGCCGGCCTGGTCCAGGTGGGCGGCGACTGGCAGCCCACGGAGAGGCGCCGCGATGGCCTGCCCTGGCTGGGCTGGCTGCCGGACACCGGCGAAGAGAACGAGGAGGCCGGGGTCGCGATGGCAGCGCTGCAGCAGGTGCTGCGCGGGCGCTGGCGGGTGCTGCAGGCGGCCTAGTGGCCCGAAGCCCTCACTCGCTGGGTTCGTCCTCGCCTTCCTCTGCTTCACCGCCGGAGCCGCCCACCCCCGGGGCCGCGGGTTCCATCGTGACCCCCAGGGCGCGACAGGCACCGATCGGATCGACGCCCGGTGCCAGGCCGAGGGCCTTCCGCAGCGCATCGATCTGGCCGACCGACTGGAGGTCGATCGTGTTGGCCACCTGCTGGCAGGCGATCGTCTGCAGGGCCCGGCCATCGGGGCGGCCGCAGCCGGCCAGGAGGCCGAGGGAAAGAAGGGCGGCGGGAGGCACAACCCGGGTCATGGGGATGGCACACACAACGGCCAACAACGTAAGGGGCGCCGGGCTCACTCCCCGAGGGCCTTGGCCACGGCGCGCTGGAACACCACCTCCTCGGGGGTGACGCCGGTCCACTGCTCGAAGATCTGCATGGCCAGCTGCACCAGCATCTCGACGCCATCCACCACCGGGCAGCCGTGCTCGCGCGCCGTGGCCAGGAAGGGGGTGATGCGGGGGTTGGTGATCACATCCACCACCACGCAGGCCGGATCCACGGTGTCCCAGCGGACGGGCACGGGCTCGAGCTCCGGCGCGCAGCCCAGCTGGGTGGCATTCATCAGCAGGGTGGTGCCCGCCGGCACCACCACCTCCCCCTGCCAGGCCTGCCACACCGCCGGTACGCCGGCGGCGCGGCCAGGGGCGCCAGCTTCTCGATCGCCTTCACCACCCCCTTGCCGTCGTTGTTGTGGCCGATCAGGCGGCCCGCTTCGATGCTGAGGTAGCTGGGGGCCCCGATGGCCCGCACGTCGTCATCGACAGCATCCAGCAGGGGCATCACCGCCACCTTGTAGAGCACGGTGATCGCCATGCCGCGGTAGCCCAGGGGCACCAGGGGCCCGCACCGCCAGGGCCAGTTCCGCCGCGCTGGCGATGTCGTTCTTCCAGAACTGCCTGCACAGCCCGTAGTAGGCATAGACCGCATCGAACATCCGATCAATCGGGTTCTCGGCCACCGGATGGCCGAGCATGCCGGTCATCTGCTTCTGGGGAGGGATCACGGCAAGCCGGCGGCAGGCCCCAGGCTGACAAGGGTGAGGCGTGGGGATTCGTGGGGGACAACAAGGCGATACAACATCCCAGCCCAGCGAAATGGGCACCGACAACCAGCTTCATGTGATGCCTCCTGGCCCCAACCTCAAACCCGTAACGTCACCTGCCCCAGGATCGTGCTAGTGCCGGTGGCGATGAACTGAACCCCGATCGCCAGGGTGAACAGGCCCATCACCTTGATCAGCACCGTCATGCCCACATGGCCGAGCATCTGGGTGAGGCGGGTGGCGAAGGTGAACATCAGGCCGATCAGGGTCGCCATCGCCAAGATCGCTGCGAATAGGGCGATGTGGTTGCGGAGACTATGGGCACTGCTTGCGTACACCGTGATCGTCGACATCGTTCCGGCGCCGGTGGTGAGGGGCAGGGAGATCGGCACGATCGCCGATGAGGTCATCTGCCCCACATCCATGTGCGACACATCGAAATTCTTCTCGTGTGAATCGCCCGGATCGCTGGCATTGAGCATGCTCAGGCCGCTGAAGCCCAGCAGCAGGCCGCCAGCGATCTGAAAGGCGCTCACGCTGATGCCGAAGAACTTCAGCACCGCCGTGCCCAGGACGTAGGCGCCCAGCATGATCAGCAGGCTGGAGAAGGTGGTGATGCGAATCACCCGCCGCACCTGACCCGCCGGCACCCCCTGGCTAAGGGTGAGAAACGGCCCGATGGCGGGGAAGTTGTTGGCGACGGCGAACAATCCCAGCTAAGTAATGCTGAAAGGTGCTGGGCAGCATCAGTTCGGGAGTGATGGCCATGGTGCCCAGCAGCGGAGGGCCATCCTCCCGGACAACGCCAGCATCCTCACGGAGCCGCCGGCTCCTTCCACAGCGATGGTGTCGCGCCGGCTTCC
>JBBQIH010000391.1:0-2175 GCA_038324725.1 Cyanobacteriota bacterium
GGTGGTGGCAGCCGTGCTCTGCAGCAGTTCGGTGGGCAGCTGCCGGTCGAGGGGGGCCTGGACGGCAATGGCCGTGGCGCGGGTCTGGGTATCAATCAACAGCAACAGCAGCGGATCCGGGCTGCTGCCAGCCGGTGGATCGGCCGACCAGCGCTCCAGCAACTGCTCGGCCAGGCTGTTGAGGCCAAGACCGTAATCCAGCCGGCTGAGAGTGATCAGCCGGGCGTCGACCCGTTCGGCGGAGAAGTCCTCCAGTTGGTGCTCAATCTCGGCTTTGCTGGCCCGGCTGAGCACCTTGGCGCCATCGAGCACATGCTCGACCGGTGGGCGGGTTGGCAGGTCGGCGGCGGAGAGGGCCAGGACGGCCGCGACCGGAGCGGCCAGCACCAAGCCGAGGGCCAGCACCAGGGAAAGCAGGGACCGACGCCAAGGGCTCACTGAAGCCAAGTCCATCGTGCGAGACGAAACCAGTCTGCCGTTGCCGCAGCGTTCCGGCATCCTGAAGTCACCTTCGGACCATGGAACTCCACGATGGCGATGCCCGCCGCCGCCCGCGTCGTTCTGGCCTGTGGTCTGACGGGACTGGTTCTGGTCGTGGTCAACCAGATGACCGCCCCCAACCTCGACCCTTCGTTGGAGCGGGCCTCGGTGCTGGGCAGCATCCTGTCGGTGCTGTTGTTACTGGTGTCCCTGCTGTGGCAGCGGGTGGAGCCCTTGGCGCCGGAACGGGTGCCCCTGGAAGGCCGCGAGGGGCTCCACCTGGCTCCGGATCTGGAGGCCCCGCTGGCCGAGGAGCTGGGCTGGGGCAGCACGATGCTCCTGACGGCGACGCCGGCGGCGGTGCTGCTGCTCCACTGGCGCGGCCGCATCCTGCTGGAACGGGGTCTGCTTGGCAGCGGTGGCTTCTGTCCGGGCGCGATCTGCAGGCGTTCCATGGCCACCGGCAAGGCGATCTCCCTGGTGGATCTGAAGCTCTATCCGGGTCGGGATGAATTCGCCGCCCTTCTCCCAGGGCTGCCGGCCGTGCTGGTCCAGCCCCTGGGTGAGGAGGGTGTGCTGGTTCTGGGCGGCTGGTCGCCTCGCTGTTTCAGCCGCAGTGATCTGGTCTGGGTGGAGGGGTGGGGGCGGCGCCTTACAGGCGAATTGGCTCGGGTTTCGGGCGGGGAGGAGCCGGCCGGGGAGGTGTCTTCGAAGCCGGCACCTGGAACTGGCTAAACACCCTCCCGCCCGGGGCGGTCACGACGACGGAACCCTTCTCGCCCAGCTGGCCCCGCAGCAAGCTGCCCCGGGTGAGCTGGCGACTGGCGGGACGTTGCAGCAACACCGAGCCATCAGCCGCGATCGCCTGGGTCTGCCAGTTCCAGGCACAGCTCTGGGCCTGGAGGCTGGCACCGGCCTGCTCGATCAGGCAACCCACCGGAATCCGCACCAGCTGCTGGGCCGCATCCACCTGCATGGCCTTGCCCCGGGCACTGACGCCGCCCGCCACCGCCGGATCCTTGAAGAGCACCGGCGGCCCCAGGTTGAACAGCTGCGTCTGGGTGTTCCCGTTCAGCGAGGTGGCCGTGAGGGTCTGGAGAGGAGCGCCAGCGGCCGAACCCGGCGGCCGCCGTTCCCCCAGCACCGGCCCCCCGGCGGTGAGGACACCACTGCCGGGTTGCCACAGCACCGACGCCACGGTCACCACGATCTGGGGGGGGCCAACGGGATTGGCCTGGAAGGGATCGAAGGCCTGGGCCCAGCGCTTGAGCTGCGGTTTGCCTTGCAGCTCCAGGGTGTCCTTGTCGAGGCGGAAGGTGGCCCGCTCGGCGGACAACCTGGTGTGGGGATCAAAGCCCTCGGGGTGCCGGTCAATCTCCATCAGGTTGCGGCTGGGGAGCCAGCGGACCCTGGAACCCTGGATCATCACCGGTGCGCTGCCCAGGCGCTGCAGGCGGATTCGCCCCTCCAGCAGGATCACGGCCCCGTCGTTGATCACCGTTCCAGTGGAGGCTTCCACCCGATAGGCGGGCTTGCCGCCGCTGTAGATCACGCCACGGGGCAGCAGGGCCCGGGCGACCCGCCGGCGCAGGTCATAGCGGGCCTCCGGACTGGTGAGCTCCCAGTTCGGCCGCCCCAGCACGTCCTGCTGGCGCAGATTCAGGGAGCGGAACACGAAAGGGGTGGGGGGCGTCT
>JBBQIH010000392.1:0-2146 GCA_038324725.1 Cyanobacteriota bacterium
GTCAGGAGGACATGCTCGCCCTCTGGCCGAGCGCCTACCCCTCCGACACCATCCTCAACCTGTTCACCCTCAACGGCGCCCCGGCGGCCTACAACAAGAACCTCGGACCCGGCGCCGGCCTCTGGTGGCAGCAGGGGGGCATCAGCATCAGCGCCAGCTATGTGGCCGCCAACGGCGACGTGGGGGATCCCAACAGCGGCGGCATCGGCACCGTCGCTTCGGCCGGCACCGGCACCGTGCAGATCGGCTACGCCAAGGAGCAGTGGGGTCTGGCGGCGATCTACTCCCGCATCCAGTCGGGCGTGGGGGTCCCTGGCACCACCCCGTTCACCGGCCTGGCCTTCGAGGCCAACCCCAACAGCCGCACCGATGCCTTCGGCGTCAGCGGCTACTGGCAGCCGGCCGGCTCCGGCTGGATCCCCTCCATCAGCCTGGGCTGGGGCCTCAGTGGCACCAGCTACGACACCGCCCAGGCCCCCGGCGCCCTGCGCACCAGCCAGTCGTGGATGGTGGGCCTGCAATGGGACGACGCCTTCGTGAAGGGCAACGCCCTCGGCATGGCGGTGGGCCAGCCCATCTTCGCCACGGCCCTGGCCGATGGCCAGACGCCCCAGGACGGCAACTTCGCCTGGGAGTGGTGGTACAAGTGGCAGGTGACCGACAACATCAGCGTCACCCCGGCCCTCTTCTACCTGAGCCGGCCCCTGGGCCAGGACACCACCCCGGATACCAGTTTCCGGCAGCTGGGCGGCCTGGTGAAGACCAGCTTCCGCTTCTGATCAGCGGTGGTCCCGCTCGGCGGCCCGACGGGAGCGGATGATGAAGACACCCTGGATGGCCCGGCCACCATGGATCTCACGCCGTTCCTGGACAGCCTGGAGGGCAACACCTTCGATGCGGTGCTGCTCTCGGTGGCGCCCGGTGGGAAAGTGGCGATCGCCATGAAGGGTCGCTTTCTGCTGCGGGCCCTGTGCGAGAGCATCAGCGACCGCAGCCTGATCGGCTGCGCGATCACCCAGGAGCAGGGCTGCCTCGACTATCTGAAGCAGGCTCCCTATGACCTGCTGCTCTGCACCGACCACCTGGAGAGCGGCAACGGCTTTGATCTCACCCGCCGGGCCAAGGCGCTCTACCCCGACCTCAAGGTGGTGATGCTGGCCCTCGGTGATGTGATTCCAGCCGAATACGAGCACGCCCCCTGGCTCGAGGCCGTGGTGGCCGAGGCCGACATCGTCGACGACCAGCGGCCCCTGCAGGCCGCCGTGATCGCCGTGATGGGGCACCACTCCTACCGCAGCCCCTCGCTGCGCTCCGGCAAGCTCCCCTACCTCAGCTGTCCGCGGCTAACGCCGCGGGAGTACGAGGTGCTCGACCTGCTCGCCAGCGGCCTCAGCGACCGGGAGATCGCCGGCCGGCTGGGCGTGAGCGACGCCACGGCCCGCACCTACACCAAGCGCCTGCTCCAGACCCTGGGGGTCAACAACCGCCTGCAGGCGGTCCTCAAGGGGGTCCGCTGCGGGATGGTGCAGCTAGGTTGAATACACCGATTCACTTGACTTCATGGCCACCTCCGTTCGCCTGGACCCTGCGACGGAAGCCCGGCTGGATCGGCTGGCCTCCGAAACGGGGCGGACCAAGGCCTTCTATCTGCGGGAGCTGATCGCGCAGGGCCTGGACGACCTGGAGGATGCCTACCTGGGCGCCGCCGCCGTGGAACGGATGCGGCTGGGCCAGGAGCATACCTACAGCCTCGACGAAGTAGTGGCAGACCTTGGCCTGGACGCTTCGGATCTCTGACACGGCCAGGCGCCAGCTCAAGAAGCTGGATCGCTCAACCGCTCAGGACCTTTTGCGGTACATGAACCGGCTGGTGCTCCAGCCCGAGGATCCGCGTCAGAGAGGCAAGGCCCTGACGGCCAACCTCTCCGGCCTGTGGCGCTACCGGGTCGGGGACTACCGGGTGATCTGTCAGATCAAAGCCGACCACCTTGTCGTGCTGGTGGTCGGGCTCAGCCACCGCAGCGACGTGTATCGCTGACGCCACCCGCTACTACAATGCGGCATTTGGCTGGAATCCCCTGCGGTGATTGGGATGGGTCGCCTGAGATTCGAACTCAGGACCAGTCGGTTAAAAGCCGAATGCTCT
>JBBQIH010000393.1:0-2139 GCA_038324725.1 Cyanobacteriota bacterium
AAGGTGGTTTCGAGCAGGGGCAGGCGCAGCTGGATCTGCTCGAGGGCCTGGGCTGGCGCCGCCCCCAGCAGCGTGCCGAATCCCAGCGCCATAGCAGCAAGACGGCGAAGGGTGACACAGCTCATGAGGGCAGTGATAGAGGTAAGGAGCCTAGGTGTGGGCGATCTCGCTGTATGCCCACCGGGGGACTTGAACCCCCACGACCTGAGCCACTGGAACCTAAATCCAGCGCGTCTACCAATTCCGCCAGGTGGGCGCCTGACAACTCTAGACAGGCAGGCCGGATCCACCCAAAGGAATCCGCCCCGTCGTCACCGCCCAGAATGGGTCCAGACGTCACCACGGCCATGCTTGCCACCCTCGGAGGCTTTCTGGCCCTGCTGCTCGGGCTGCTGCTGCTGCTGCTGCCCCTGCTGGCCACCGAACTGAGTCGGGCCAGGGATTCGGTCTGGGGGGCCGTGGTGCTGCTGCTGGGCCTGGTGCTTGTCACCAGCGCCGAGCGACTCACGGGCGCACCGATGCTGGCCGTGCTCTGCGGCGGCCTGCTGATCGGCCGACTCGGCGTGGAGGTGGGCCAGGGCCGCTGGCGGCTGCTCAGTGAGGAGGAGCGCCAACGGCTCTGGTCGGTGGAGCGCTGGCAGACCAGCCTGAGCCAGATCGGGGCCTCCCTCAGCCGCCTGCTGCAGCTGGCCAGCGGCGTGGTGGCCGGGCTGGGGTCGTGGTTGGCGGAACGGCGCGCGGCCCGCCCCGCCAGCACCAAGCGCTGGGTGCGGCCCGAGGCGGAAGCGGCGCCGGCAGAGGTGGCGCCGGCAGAGATCGAGACGCCTGAGGCACCGGAGGACGATCACCCTGTGGTCAGCGGCTTCGAGGAGATCGACGCCCTGCTGGAGCAGGCGGTCTTGGAAGTCCCGCCCGAGCCGGCGACGCCGGTGGAAGGGGAGGGTCTCGGCGAGGCGGGATAATCCAGCCTTCTCGCGCCCCGGCGACGTGACGGCAAGCCCGGCGTCCTACAAGGACACGCTCAACCTGCTGCAGACGCCCTTCGCCATGCGGGCGAACGCCAAGGTGCGGGAGCCGGAACTGCAGGCCTTCTGGAAGGCGCACGATCTCTATGGGCGACTGAGCCGCGGCAACCCGGGCGAACCGTTCACCCTCCACGACGGACCGCCCTATGCCAACGGCGCCCTGCATGTGGGGCACGCCCTCAACAAGATCCTCAAGGACATCATCAATAAGCACGCCCTGCTGCAGGGGCGGCGGGCCCGGTTCGTGCCGGGGTGGGACTGCCACGGCCTGCCGATCGAACTGAAGGTGCTGCAGGGGATGGGCAGCGAGGAGCGGCGCGGCCTCACCCCCCTCGACCTGCGCCGGCGAGCCCACGCCTACGCCCTCGAGCAGGTGGAGGGCCAGAGGAGCGGCTTCCGGCGCTGGGGCATCTGGGCCGACTGGGATAAGCCCTACCTCACGCTTCAGAAGCCCTACGAGGCGGCCCAGATCGGCGTTTTTGGCCGCATGGTGCTGGCCGGCCACATCTACCGGGGCCTCAAGCCGGTGCACTGGAGCCCCAGCTCCCGCACCGCCCTGGCCGAGGCCGAACTGGAGTATCCCGACGGCCACACCTCCCCCAGCGTCTACGTGGCCTTCCCGGTGGTGGAACTGCCGGAACCCGTGGCAGGGCTGCTGGCGGCCGCCGGCATTGATGGCCCCACCGATGCGGCCCACCGGGAGCAGCTGTTCGTGGCCATCTGGACCACCACTCCCTGGACCCTGCCGGCGAACCTGGCGGTGTCGGTGAACGGGCAGCTCGATTACGCCATCTGCCGCGACGGCACCACCAACGGCGGCACCCCCCGCTACCTGGTGGTGGCCTCCCAGCTGGTGGAGCAGCTGCGCACGAGCCTGGAGCGTCCGCTCGAGCCGCTGCTCACCCTCAAGGGGGCCCAGCTGGAGGGGATCCTGTACCGCCATCCGCTGCTGGATCGCACCAGCCCCGTGGTGATCGGCGGCGACTACATCACCACCGAAACCGGCACCGGCCTGGTGCACACGGCGCCAGGCCACGGGGTCGACGACTTCCACACCGGCAACAAGTACGGCCTGCCGGTGCTCTGCCCGGTGGACGAGGCCGGCACCCTCACC
>JBBQIH010000394.1:0-2114 GCA_038324725.1 Cyanobacteriota bacterium
CGGCCCGGATGGTGCCGCTCGATGCCCCCGAGAAACAGATGGCGATCAAGGCCTGCAAGGCCCTGGGGCTTGATGTGGCCGGCGTCGACATTCTCCGCTCCCACCGCGGCCCCCTGCTGCTGGAGGTGAACTCCAGCCCCGGGCTCGAGGGGATCGAAGCGGCCACCGGCCTGGACCTGGCCGGCAAGATGATCCAGAAGCTGGAGCGCAAGCTCGGCTGGGGGCGTCCTGCGGCCACGGAGGCCGCCGTCGACGTGAGGTCGTGATCGAAGCTCCTGCGCCACCGGCTGCTGGTGCCACCCCCTACCTGGAGCTGGAGGCCGTCGAGGCCTGGCTGGGTCCGCGCCGGGTGTTCGAGGATCTCTCCCTGCGGCTGCACCGCGACGAGCACACCGTGGTGCTGGGTCCCAACGGCTCTGGCAAGAGTTCCCTGGTGAAGCTGATCAGCCGCGAGCTCTATCCGGTGGTCAAACCGGGCTCGCTGCTGCGGATCTTCGGCAGCGAAACGGTGAATCTCTGGGAGCTGCGCGGCCGCATCGGCCTGGTGTCCCAGGACCTGCAGGCCGCCTACGTCGGCCGGGTGCCGGCCGCCGAGGTGGTGCTGTCCGGCTTCTTCGGCTCGGTGGGCATCGGCCGCAGCCAGGTGGCCAGCGCTGCCCAGCGGTGGCGAGTGGCTGAGCTGATGGAACAGCTGGGGTTGGCGGAGCTGGCTGAGCGCCCCTATGGCCAGCTCTCCGAGGGCCAGCGGCGGCGTCTGCTGCTGGCCCGGGCCCTGGTGCATGGCCCCGAGGTGCTGGTGCTGGATGAACCCACCAACGGGCTCGATCTGAAGGCGAAACACCAGCTGCTGGCGATCCTGCGCGAGCTGGCCCGCAACGGCACCACCCTGCTGCTGGTGACCCACCAGATCGAGGCGATCCTCCCGGAGATCCGCCGTTGCGTGCTGCTGCGCGAAGGAAAAGTAGTGGGCGACGGCCCCACGGAGGCCCTGCTGCGGGAGGCCCCCCTCAGCGCCCTGTTCGCCACCCCGCTGCGGGTGTGTGAGGCCAATGGTTACCGCCAGGTGCTGCCGGCGGGCTGAGCCGCCATCATTCAGGACACGTGCCGTGGCTTCCGGGTGCCCCGTCCGATCCGTCTGCTGCTGGCGTTCCTGATCGCCTGTCTGCTGCCGCTGGTGGGCCTCGCCGCTCAGGGGGCCGCACCCCCCGCCCTGGGCCGGAACGCCTATGTGCCCCTGGAGAGCCAACCGTTCCATGGCCAGCTGCTCGACCTCCAGCAGCAATGGAAGGATGCGCCCCTCAACCAGGTGGTGGGGGACAGCCCGCGGGCCACCCTGCTCAACTTCTACGTGGTGATGGCCCAGGTGAACCGTGACATCGCGCGGATCGAGGCCAGGGTTGAGGCGACACCCGGGTTGTTCTGGTCCAGCCCCATACGTCACGAACTGGCGCTGATCAACAGCTACTTCGAGGAGGCGGTGAAGGCTCTGGATGTGTCACAGATACCCCAGAGCATCCGGGCGGATTTCGCCGATGAATATGCCCTCAAGCTCAAGGTGATTCTCGATTACGTCTTCACCCATAGCCGCAAGCCTTTCGAGATTCCTGATGCGGCCGGGATGAAGGCCCTGAATGATGGACGGGTGAACCCCAGCGCCAGCTGGACCATCCCAGGCACCTCCATCACCCTGACGGATGAGGGGACGGAAGGGGGCCGTGATCGCGGTTACCGCTTCTCCGCCTTCACGGTGGCCCAGATCCCCAGCCTCTACGAGGAGATCAAGGATCAGCGAGCCCCATCCGCGGGCGCCTCCAGCCTGCTGACGCCAGCGATCTATGACGCCTTCAGCCTCAGGCCCGGCCATCTCCTGCCGCCCAAGTGGTACCTGAGCCTTCCCAGGGGCTTCCGCCGCAACGTGCTGGAGTCCCATCTCTGGGACCAGACCCTGTTCCAGATCGTGTTGGGTCTGTTGGCGCTGGCGGCCTTCGCCTTTGCTCAGTTTCGGTTGGTTCTGGCTCTGCTGGGGACCTACCGGATGACCGAACAGGCGGCCAGGAAGCCACTCACACCCATGCAGATCTGGCAGGCCGACAACATCGCCTGGCACCGGGTGC
>JBBQIH010000395.1:0-2099 GCA_038324725.1 Cyanobacteriota bacterium
CCAGGGCCTCTCCTGCCCCCTCCGGCGGCATCAGGGCATGGAAGTGAACATCGTCAAAGCCGGTGGCGGCATTGCTGCTGCCCCCCAGCGCCTCGATGCGGCGATCGAACTCCCCTGCCGCCAGTCCATCGCTGCCCTTGAACACCATGTGCTCAAGGAAATGGGCCATGCCGCTCTCCGCTGGATGCTCGAAGGCGCTGCCGGCCCGGCACCAGAAGTCAAGGCAGACCAGCGGCGCGTCCTCCAGGTCGAGTTGCACCAGTTCGACACCATTGCTCAGGGTGTGGCTGATGGGGGCGGCCAGCCCGGGCAGCAAGGACCCGCAACAACCCAGGGACACACTCACGAACGCATGGCAGGATCCGCATTCTGCTGTCACGACGTGTCCATGGGTGAGGTTGCTGGGACCGGAGACGGTGGCCTCCATCCGCTGGTGGATGCTTTGGCCGAGAGGATCCGGCTCTGTCGCAACGATCTGCCGGATCTGGCCCCCCTGGCGATCGACCCCGATCTGGAGGCGATCAGCGGCAGCCTCGATGGCGATGCGCTCTTCATCCGCAACGAGGTGCATCGCTGCCGGGGCCTGCGCAAGCTGCACCTGGAGACAGCGCGCCTCGGCGCCGGACTGCAGATCCTCCACTGCGTCTTCTTCCCCGATCCCCGCCACGATCTGCCGGTGTTCGGCGCCGACATCGTGGCCGGCAAGGCCGGGGTGAGCGCCGCCATCGTCGACCTCTCGCCGGTAGGGGAGTCCCTGCCGGTGACGATCGCCGAGGCCCTGGCCGCCCGGTCCCTTCCGGCCTTCGAGCAGGTACGGGAGTTGCCGCCCTGGGGCTCGATCTTCTCCCCCCATGTGCTGTTTGTACGGCCGGTGTCGGAGGCGGAGGAACTGGGGTTCGTCGAGGAGGTTGCCGCGTTCCTGGGCGTGCTCGCTGAAGCGGCCCAGGTGAGCCCTTCCCAAGCCGATGACGACCCGGCTACGGTTGCCAGATGGCAAGGACAGCTGAGGTATTGCAAGCAACAGAAGCAAAACGACAAGACCCGGAGGGTTCTGGAGAAGGCGTTCAACCCCCAGTGGGCGGATCGCTACATCGAAGACCTGCTCTTCGACGACCCACCGGTCCCTGGCGCAGCGGCCTGATCGTCGCCGGTTTGGCTGGGCTGTTGGTGGGGGGGGTCTTTGTTTATCAGCGCCTGCAGCCTCCCAAGGCTCCGGTTGTCACTGCCGCCAGGCCCCCAGGCCCGGTGGAGGCCGTGGCGGCCCTTGGCCAGCTGGAGCCCGACGGTGATGTGCGCGTCCTGGCGGCTCCGATCACCGGCATTGGTGGCAGCCCCCGCATCACTGAACTGCTGGTGACCGAGGGCGACAAGGTCCAGGCCGGACAACTGCTGGCCCGCTTCGACAACCAGCCGCTGCAGCGGGCCGAACTGGCGCTGATTCGCACCCGAATCGCCAACCTCGGCCGCCGGCTCACCATCCAGACGCGGGACCTGGAGCGCTACCGCAAGCTGGCCAGCGACGGGGCCTATGCGGCCGCTGATCTCGATGGTCTTGAGCAGCGCACTCTGGAGCTCCAGGGCCAGATGCAGGAAGCCAGGGCTTCGCTTGTCAAGGCAACCACTGATCTTGTCAACACCGAACTGCGGGCTCCGATCGACGGCACAGTGCTGCGCATCCAGTCCCGCGTCGGGGAACGCCCCGGTGACAAGGGCATCCTCGAACTGGGAGCCAGCGATCGCATGGAAGCCTCCGTGGAGGTCTACGAAAGCGACATCGACCGGGTGAGGCTGGGTCAGGCCGTGAGCCTCACCAGTGAGAACGGCGGTTTTGATGGCATCCTCAAGGGCCGTGTCAAACGCATCAGCCCCCAGGTGCGTCAGCGGGACGTGCTCTCCACCGACCCCACCGGTGATGCGGACGCCCGCGTCGTCGAGGTGCGCGTACGCCTCGATCCCGGCGATGGGGCCCGTGTCGCCTCCCTCAGCGGCCTGAAGGTGATCGCCCGCATGCAGCCATGAACGTCTGGCAGGGACGCAGGATTCCGCTGGCCTGGCTTCTGCTCACCCGCCAGCCCATGCGGCTGGCGGTGGCCCTCGCC
>JBBQIH010000396.1:0-2076 GCA_038324725.1 Cyanobacteriota bacterium
GTGCTGAGCAGGCTGCGGGTGGCGCGGGCCCGGTCGACCTGGCCATCGCGACCCAGGAACATGGTGGCCGTGGCCGCCACCGGGGCCGCTTCGCGGAAGTTCACCGCCACCGCCGTGCCGCCACCGATGGCCAGCTCGGGCACGGCCGCAGGGTTGCCAGCGGGTGCCTCATCCAGGCAGCCCCGCTGGCGGGCGGGCGAGGGGCCCGGCAGCCAGAGCAGCAGAAAACCGCCGCCGCCCAGGTTGCCGGCCTGGGGCAGGGTGACCGCCAAAGCGAAGGCGGTGGCCACCGCCCCATCCACCGCGTTGCCCCCCTGGCGCAGAATGGCTGCCCCCGCCGCCGAGGCCAGCGGCTCCTGGGCCGCCACCAGCCCCCGCGCCGACCACAGCGGCCGGAAGCGCTGCTCGCCCTCCAGAAGCACGTTGCTCTCCGGCGGGGCGAGTGCGGCAGGCGCCTGGGCCAGGGCCACCGGCACGGCCAGCGGCCCCACCAGCAGCAGCAGCGCCGCCCCGGCGGCCCCCCGGCGAGCGGCATTCACAGCGGAGCTCCCGGGGTGCCGTAGCCGCCGCCGCCGGGGGTGGCGATCTCCAGCAGGTCGCCGGGCTGGACGCTCACCTGGTCGCAGCCGGCCAACTCCTCCAGCCGGCCATCGGCCCGCTCCAGCCGGTTGCGGCCCACCGCGCCATCGCCGCCACCCGCCAGGCCGAAGGGGGGCACCCGCCGCGACCCCGAGAGGATGGCGACCGTCATCGGCGCCAGGAAGCGCAGCCGCCGCACCACCCCATCACCCCCTGGCCAGCGGCCGGCGCCGCCGCTGCCGCGGCGGATCAAGAAACTCTCCAGGCGCACCGGGAAACGGTCCTCGAGGATCTCCGGGTCGGTGAGGCGGGAGTTGGTCATATGGCTCTGGACGGCGCTGGCTCCGGCGAAACCACTTCCATCCGCCAGCACCCCAGCCCCGGTGCCGCCGCAGATCGTTTCGTAATACTGGCAGTGTTCATCGCCGAAGCTGAGGTTGTTCATCGTGCCCTGGGCCGCCGCCATCACGCCCAGGGCCCCGAACAGGGCATTGGTGACGGCCTGGGAGGTTTCCACGTTGCCGGCCACCACCGCCGCCGGCGGCCGGGGGTGGAGCAACGACCCCTGCGGCACCACCAGATCAAGCGGCTCGAAACAGCCGTCGTTGAGGGGGATCGCTTCGCCCACCAGGCAGCGGAACACGTAGAGCACGGCGGCCCGGGTGATCGCCAGGGGGGCATTGAAGTTGCCCGGTTGCTGGCCAGACGTGCCGCTGAAATCCACCGTGGCCCGGCGCCCGGCCCGATCAATCCGCACCGCCACGGCGATGCGGCTGCCGTCGTCGAGCGCCACCGTGTGGGCCCCATCCTCGAGGCGATCGATGACCCGGCGCACGGCTTCTGCGGCATGGGCCTGCACATGGCCCATGTAGGCCTGCACCTCCACCAGGCCGGATCGCTCCACCAGCCGGTGCAGGGCTTCGGCCCCCAGCCGGTTGGCCGCCACCTGGGCCTGCAGGTCAGCCAGCAGCTGCTCCGGGTTGCGCACCGGATGGGGCCCCGCCGCCAGCAGGCCCTGCCAGGTGGCCGCCTCGTAGCGACCGGCCCGCAGCAGCGGCACGTTGCGGAGCCTCAGCCCCTCCTCGCTGATGCGGCGGCTGAAGGGGGGCATGGAGCCGGGCGTGATGCCGCCCACGTCGGCATGGTGGCCGCGGGAGGCCACGAAGAACAGCGGCGGCCCGGCCGTCTCCGCGGCGAACACCGGCGAGATCACGGTGATGTCGGGCAGATGGGTGCCACCGGCGAAGGGGTCGTTGGTGGCGATGGCGTCCCCCCGCTGCAGCGGCCGCAGCTCCCCTCGCGCCACCGCCCCCAGCAGCTGGCAGACACTTGCCCCCATCGAGCCCAGGTGCACGGGAATGTGGGGGGCATTGGCCACCAGCCGCCCGGCCCCATCGAACAGGGCGCAGGAGAAATCGAGCCGCTCGCGGATGTTCACCGAGCGGCTGCTCTGCTGCAGGCGCACCCCCATCTGCTCGGCGATGGCGGCGAAGCGAT
>JBBQIH010000397.1:0-2070 GCA_038324725.1 Cyanobacteriota bacterium
CGTGGTGGCCGTGAGCAGCGCCGATGGGGTGCTGCGCAGCCCCTGGGGACCCGTGCTGGGGCCGTTCGGGAATGCGCTCTACGGCTGCGGCGGCGCCGGCAGCATCGGGCTCACCATGCCCGGATTAGGGCTGCTGGGGCCGGGCTCAGCGGTCCTGGTGGCGGGGGCCCTCGGCTGGGTGGTGGGCAGTGGCAGTGGCCACCAGCCGGGCGTGCCTCGCTCCGCCGGCGGCCACGCCCTCAGCCCGGGGGCAGTGGCGGCGGTGAGCGTGGACCTGCATGGCCTGCGGTCCGAATGGCTGCGGCCCTGTTTCTTCGAGGGCCACGGGGCCGGCCTGCTCGTGGGTCTGGCGGCGCCGATCCCCCTGATCAGCGAGGCCGTGGCCCGGCAGGCCGCCTGCGGCGACGAGGACCTGGAGGCGCCCGTGCTGGATGTGGCGATTCCGCGGCGCCTGCGGCCCCGCTTCGGTTCCGTCAGCTACGCCCGGCTCAAATCCGGCCTGATCCAGGTGGAGGGGCGCCGTGTCACCGCCGCTCCGGCCCATAGTCCTCGGCTGGCCGACGCGATTGGTGCGGAGCTGATCGCCTGGCTCGAGGATGGTCGCTTCCCGTTGCGCCTGCCGGTCCGTCCGCTCTCGGGACGTGGTGGCCTGATCCCCCTCGACAACTGAAATCGCTGCACACCTCGGCAGCGGTTGCGGCAAACGGCCGTAAGCTCCGCCGTGAGCTACCGGCGCCAGCCATGGCCGAGACCCCCTTCAGCCCCGAGCCCCCATCCAGCCCTGAGCCGCAGCCGTGGCCAGTGGAAGCGACCGAGACGACGCCCGATCCCGTCATCCCCGAGTCGGAGCCGGTCCTGGCCGGGCCGGATCCCGAGGCGGACCCCCCGGAGTCAGTGACGGACGCCGCAGATGCGCCGGTGAGCGCGCCGGAGCCCGGCATCGTGGCCACCTTTGAAGTGCCCCCCCTGGAAGGATCCGCTGATCCGGCCAGCGAAGGCGGCGGGGAATTCGATCTGCTGCTGCAGAAGATCAAGGACTGGCTCAGCAGCGGTGAGCTCCAGGCCCAGTGGCAGCGTTTCCGCGGCCCCCTCAAGGGGCTGGCGATCCTGATCGGAGTCGTGCTGCTGCTGAGGGTTTATGCCTCCCTGATCGGCACTCTGGACAGCCTGCCGCTTGTGGGCGGCCTGCTGGAGCTGGCGGGCCTGATCGCCGTGAGCCGTTTCACCGTCACCAGGCTGGTGCGCAAGAGCGACCGGGAGCAGGTCTTCGCCGACTGGAGCCGCCGCTGGAACGATTTCCGCGGCAGGGAGTGATTCCCAGCACCTGGTGCGGTCGGACCCGCCGCGGACCGGTTGATAGTTTGTGCCAACTGTGTCCGTCCAACGGTGAACATTCAGCTCGGTCGCTCCAGGACCGTCCGCCGCGCCTACGGCATTGACGAAATCGCCCTGGTCCCCGGCGGCCGCACCGTCGATCCCGAGGTGACGGACAGCAGTTGGAGCCTCGGGGGCATCCAGCGCGAGATTCCCATCATCGCCAGTGCCATGGACGGGGTGGTGGATGTGGGCATGTGCATCGCACTCACCCGGCTGGGGGCCCTGGGGGTACTGAACCTGGAGGGCGTCCAATGCCGCTACGACGATCCCGAACCGATCCTGGATCGGATCGCCTCGGTGGGCCGCGAGGAGTTCGTGGCTCTGATGCAGGACCTTTACAGCCAGCCGGTCCGCGAAGACCTGGTGCGTCAACGGATCGCTGAAATCAAGGCAGGCGGCGGCATCGCGGCGGTGAGCGCCACCCCGGCGGCGGCCCTGCGCTTCGGGGCGGCGGTGGCCGAATCGGGCGCCGACCTGTTCTTCGTCCAGGCCACGGTGGTCTCCACCGAACACATCGGCCCCGAAGGTCGCCAGACCCTTGACCTGGCCGCCCTCTGCCGGGACCTGGGCGTGCCCGTCGTCATTGGCAACTGCGTCACCTACGACGTCACCCTGCAACTGATGCGGGCGGGGGCCGCCGGCGTGATGGTGGGCATCGGCCCCGGCGCCGCCTGCACCTCCAGGGGCGTGCTC
>JBBQIH010000398.1:0-2056 GCA_038324725.1 Cyanobacteriota bacterium
AGGAAGTGGCACCGAACCGTCACGGAGACGCGATGGAGGGGGCTGGAGACTGGCAGCCGGGATGGCGGTTCTGGATCGATCGGGGCGGCACGTTCACCGATCTGGTGGGGGTCTCTCCCTGGGGTGAGCGGCTCGTGCGCAAGGTGCTTTCCCGCCGGGCAGAGCGCGGGGAGGCCCGCTCGGCAGAGCCGGTGGTGGCAGCCCTGCGGGAGGTGCTCGGTCTGGCACCGGGCGTGGATTTTCCCCCCGGGCTGATCGCTGAGGTGCGGCTGGGCACCACCGTGGCCACCAATGCCCTGCTGGAGCAGCGGGCTGAGCCGGTGCTGCTGCTGGTGAACCGGGGCTTCGCCGATCTGCTCTTGATCGGTGACCAGCACCGTCCCTCCATCTTCGCGCTGCGCATCGAATCCCCCCCGCCCCTGACGGTGCGGGTGATCGAGGTGGACGGCCGGCTGGCGGCCGATGGCCGTGAACTGGAACCGCTTCGCCTCGATGCCGCCCTGGCCGGGCAGGTGGATCGTGCCCTGGCCGATGGTTTCCGTAGTTGCGCCGTGTCCCTGATGCACGGCTGGCGCGAGCCCGATCAGGAGCGCTGCCTGGGCGACTGGCTCCAGGAACGCGGCGCCGGCCCGGTGGTGCTCTCCCATGCCGTCAGCCGCCAGCCCCGGCTGCTGCCCCGCTGCGCCACCGCCGTGGTGGAGGCGGCGGTGCGGCCGGTGCTGCGCCGCTATCTCGACCGGCTGGCCGCGGCCCTCGGCCCCCATGCCCGTCTGCGGGTGATGACCTCCAGCGGCGCGCTGCAGGCGCCGGAGAACCTCTTCGCCAAGGATACCATTCTCTCCGGCCCCGCCGGCGGCATGGTGGGTGCGGTGGCGGCGGCCCGGGTCGCCGGCCTCGCCGATGACCCGATCCTCGGCTTCGACATGGGCGGCACCTCCACCGACGTGTTCCACGTCGGCGGAGGCAGCGGCGATGCCGGTTGGGAGCACGTCAGCGACACCGAGATCGTCGGCCTGCGGCTGCAGGCACCCATGCTGCCGATCCACACCGTGGCGGCGGGGGGCGGCTCGGTGCTGCACACCGATGGCGATCGGCTCCAGGTGGGTCCCCAGTCGGCCGGCGCCGATCCCGGCCCGGCCTGCTACCGCAACGGCGGCCCGCTCACCGTCACCGACGCCAACGTGCTGCTGGGCCGCCTGCCGGTCGCCGCGCTGCCGGCGGTGTTCGGTGCCGATGGCAACCAGCCCGCCGATGCGGCCCTGGTGCGCGAGCGTTTCACGGCCCTGGCCTGCCAGCTCGGCGCTCCGGAGGTGGCCAACGGCCTGGCTGTGGAGGCGCTGGGCCATGGGGCGCTGGAGATCGCCGTGGAGCGGATGGCCGAGGCGATCCGGAGCATCTCGATGCAGCGGGGTCACGACATCCGCCGGGCGGTGCTGGTGAGTTACGGCGCCGCCGGCGGTCAGCTGGCCTGTCCGCTGGCGCGCCGCCTGGGCCTCGAACGGGTGCTGCTCCATCCCCTGGCCGGGGTGCTGTCGGCGCTCGGGATCGGCCTGGCCCCGCAGGGCCTGGTGCGGGAGCAGTCGATCCGCCGGCCGCTGGCCGCGGAGCTGATGCCTCTGCTGCTCGAGAGCCTCGCGGCACTGGCCACCTCCATCCGTGCCGAGCTGGCGGCCAGTGGCGATCTGCCGGCGGGGGTGGCCTGCCGGCAGCGGCAGCGGCTGGAGCTGCGCAGTGCCGGCAGCGATCACGGCCTGGAGGTGCCCTGGGCTGGCGAGGCTGCCGTTGTGGGGGCGCTGCGCCAGGCCTATGAAACCGAGCATCGCCGTCGCTTCGGGCACGTGGTGGCCGGTGAGGCCCTGGTGGTGGAACGGCTGACTGTGGAGATCACCGCCGGCTCCCTGGGTCCCGAAACCGCCCCGCCTCGCCTGGTAGCCGCGGCACCAGGGGCCCGCGCCGGGCCGCTGCCGGTTCCGGAGCTCACCCCCCTCTGCTTGCCGGCCCAGGAGATCACCGCCTCCGACGGCGGGCGGACCATGGCCTGGCACCAGGTGCCGCT
>JBBQIH010000399.1:0-2042 GCA_038324725.1 Cyanobacteriota bacterium
GTGAACCACGGGCCATCTTCAGCTCCATTCCGTAAACCACAGCTGATGCCAATGGGACATGGGGCAAGAATCCTCTCCTGCAGGACGATTTTAGTTGCAAGGCGAATGTTGTTTGTTGGCCATGGTTCACGGGTCCGATAACCACATGTAGCCATAGCTACATCATGTCCGCCGGGCTGCAGACACCAAGTGGTCCGCGGTTGAGTCCATGGGTGTAGATCATGGTGATGCTCACATCCTGATGTCCGAGGAGTTCCTGGATCGTGCGGATGTCCTGCCCCCGTTCCAGCAAGTGGGTCGCGGAGGAGTGCCGGAAGGTATGGCAACTGGCCGCCTTCGTGAGTCGCGCCTCGGCCACAGCCCGCTTCTCGGCCTTCTGCACGACGCTCGGATCGAGGTGGTGGCGGCCCTGGCTTCCGGAGTCCCGATCATGCCAACGGTTCTGCTGGGGAAACACCCACTGCCAGGCCCACTCCCGATCCGCCCTCGGGTACTTCCTCACCAAGGCGTAGGGCATCAGCACCCGCCCCCAGCCAGCCGCCAGATCATCCTGATGCAGATGGCGCACCCTCAGCAGATGGTCCTGCAGCTCAGGCACCAGGCTCTGGGGCAGCAGCGTCAGCCGGTCCTTGCCATCGCGCACCGTGAGCTCACGTCGTTGAACATCCAGGTCCCTCACCCGGAGGCGCAAGGCTTCCATCAACCGGAGCCCGCTGCCGTACAGCAGCCCCACCACCAGGGCTGCCTCACCCTCCAGCCGCTGTCGCACCGCCCTCACCTCCGCTTCGCTGAGCACCACCGGCAGCCGGCGCCGTGTCCGCGCCCGCACCACCCCCTCCAGCTCCAGATCCCGCTCCAGCAGCTCCCGGTAGAGAAACAACAGCGCCGCCAGCGCCTGGTTCTGGGTGGAGGCGCTCACCTGCAGCTCCACCGCCAGGTGGCTCAGAAAGGCATTCACCTCGGCGCTGCCCATCTCGCGCGGGTGACGCCTGCCGTGAAACCGCAGGAAACGCCGCAGCCACTGTTCGTAGGTGTTCACGGTGCGGCGGGCGTAATGGCGCACCTGCAGTTCCTCGCGATACCGCTGGATCAGACCGGGGGGGCGGCAGGCGCCGGCCATGGCCTTAAGAGTTTGGGGGGCCTCCTCAGGGTTCCCCGCTGCAGCATGTCCACAGCGACGGCGTGAGCCGCAACAGCAGAACCCGATGCCCTCCCCGCTCGCCATCCGCCCCCTGCAGCGCGCCGACATCGCCACCGTGACCAGCTGGGCACGGCGGGAGGGCTTTGCTCCGGGCGTGGGCGATGTGGCCATCTACCGCCAGACCGATTGCCAGGGCCTCTGGGTGGGCTGGCTCGGCCACGCGCCGGTGGGGTGCATCGCCGGGGTCCGCTACAACGCCGCCTACGGCTTCATCGGCCTGTTCCTGGTGGTGCCCGCCCAGCGGGGCCGGGGCTACGGGGTGCAGCTGTGGCGCCACGCCCTCCAGCACCTGGCCGACGTCCCCTGCATCGGACTCGAGGCCGCCCCCGATCGGATCAACGACTACGCCGGCTGGGGCTTCGCGCCCGCCTCGCCCACCACCCGCTGGCAGCGACTCGCCGACGACAGTGCTCGAGCTCCCGTTTCGGCAGCGCCGGAGCCTCCCTGGTGCCTGCTGGAGGGCGGAGCCATCCCGGCCGCCGCCGTCCAGCGCTTCGATGCCGAGCGGGAACCCTCGCCCCGCCCCCATTTCCTGCGCCAGTGGCTGCAACACCCGGCCGGCACGGTGCTGGCCCTGGTGGATCGCGCCGGCGTCTGCCACGGCTTCGGCCGGGTGCGGCCCTGCCTCCTTCCCGATGGCGACGGCTGGCGCCTCGGGCCCCTGGTGGCGGACAACCCCGCCGCCGCCCGTGCCCTACTTGAAGGCCTGCTGCAGCGCCATCCCGGCACGGTGCTGATCGATACCCCCGGCGCCAATCCCACCGCCGCACCACTGCTGGCGTCGCTGGGGTTCACCCCGGCCTCCCGCACCCTGCGCATGTACCGGGGCACGCCACCGGCG
>JBBQIH010000400.1:0-2032 GCA_038324725.1 Cyanobacteriota bacterium
AAAGGGAGGCGCAGCGCAACAGCAGCCGCTCCAGGCCCTCCCCGGCCAGCGGCAGCCAGGTGCTTTCCAACGCCATGCGGTTCCCGGTGAGCGTTCCTGTTTTGTCGGAGCAGATCACACTCACCGATCCCAGGGCCTCCACCGCCGACAGGCGGCGCACCAGGGCCTTGCGGCTCGCCATGCGCTGCACCGCCATGGCCAGTGCCAGGGTCACGGTGGGCAGCAGCCCCTCGGGGACGTTGGCCACGATGATCCCCGTGGCGAACACCACGCTCTCCAGCGGGGTCATCCCGACCAGCAGGACGCTGAGACCGAACGCCACCAGGCCCATGGTGATCGCGATGGTGCAGATCGTCTGCACGATCCGGCCCACCTGCAGCTCCAAGGTGCTGGCGCCGCGCTTGGTGCCGGCCGCCAGCCGGGCCACCTGCCCGAATTCCGTTTCGGCGCCCGTGGCATAGACGAAAGCCTCCCCCCGTCCTGAGGCCACCGTGCTGCCGGCCATCACCAGGTTGGGCCGCTCGCTGGTGCTGACCCTCGCCTGCAGCTGGGCGCCCTCGGGGAGGTCGCTCTGGCGGGCCACTGGCAGCGACTCGCCGGTGAGAACGGACAGATCGAGGTAGAGCTCATGGGCCACGCTCACCCGGCAGTCGGCCGGGACCCGATCCCCCTCCTCAAGCCGAACACGATCGCCAGCCACCAGCGCCTCCGCCGGCAGAAAGCCCAGCGTCCCGTCGCGCCACACCTGCACCTGGCTGGGCAGGGCTCGTGTGAGGGCGGCCAGGGTGCGCTCGGCCTGGAACTCCTGCCAGAAGGAGAAGAGGCCGTTGATCAGGACCACCGCCCAGATGGCCCAGCCCAGTTGGGGGGTGCCGGCGGCGAAGGCCAGGCTTCCGGCGATCCACAGCAGCAGGGCCATGAAGTGGACCATCTGGTCCAGGAAGCGCAGGACCAGGGGGCGGCGCTTCGCGGCAGGGAGCCGGTTGGCTCCAAAGATTTTCAGGCGCCGTTCGGCCTCTTCCCTGCTCAGGCCCTCCTCTGAAGTCTGCAGAGCCTGATGGACGCTCTCCAAGGGCAGTGACCAGATCGGCTGGGACGCGGCGAGAAGCACGGATCGGCAGCGGAAGCCACGATCAGCATGGCCACCCTGCGGCTCAACGAAGCACCATCGCTAGCGTCATGGGGATGTTGTTGATGGCGCAGCCCATGCCCGCCATGGTGCTGCGCCGACCCCTCGCTGTGCTGGCCCTGCTGCTGCTGGCCGCGGTTCCAGCGGCGGCCGCTGAGGTGGGCACCCTCTGGCGGCTGCGCAATGGCGCGGGCACGGTGTTCATCGCCGGCTCCCTGCACCAGCTGCGCCGCGACCGGGCCGCCCTGCCTCCATCCTACGGCCAGGCCTATGGGGAGGCGGAGCGGCTGGTGATGGAGCTCGACATGGACGCCATCAGCCCGGCGGACCTGGCCAGCGAGCTGCTGGGGCGGGCCATCGATCCCCAGGGCCGATCGTTGCGCGACGGCCTGCCGGCGACGTCCTGGCGGGCCCTGCAACCGCGGCTGGCGGGCCTGGGACTGCCGGAGGCGGCGATCGATCGCTTCGAGCCCTGGGCCGTGGCCCTGCTGCTGGCCTCCGCCGAGTTCCTGCAGCGGGGCTATTCCCCGGACAGTGGCGTCGAGGGCCAGCTCCAGGCCAGGGCCGCCGCCGATCGCAAGCCCATCGACGGCCTGGAGACACCCGCCCAGCAGTTCGAGCTGTTCGATGGCCTGCCCCGGGCGCAGCAGCTGGATCTGCTTCAGGTCACCCTCAAAGAACTGGACGGCGTCGGGCCCAGGCTCGACGCCCTCGAGGGTGTCTGGCGGGCCGGCGACCTGGCCGGGCTCGAGGCCCTCCTGCTCGGGGACTACCGCCAGCGCCCCGAACTGCACCAGCGGCTGGTGGTCCGGCGCAATGCGGCCTGGGTGGCTCCGGTGCAGGAGTTGCTGCGGCGCCCCGATGACACATTGGTGCTGGTGGGGCTGATGCACCTGCTGGGGG
>JBBQIH010000401.1:0-2030 GCA_038324725.1 Cyanobacteriota bacterium
GTCTGCAGGAGGTGCGGCTGGGCCTGACGAGCTCCAGGCCCCGGCTCGACCTGGAGCGCCTGGCCTGGGATCTGGCTCTGCCGCCGGATCGGGAGCAGGTGGTGCTGGTGAGCTTCGGGGGCCTCGGCATGGCCATCGACCCGGCCCTGCTGGCCCGCTGGCCCGAGCATGTGTTCATCGGCCCTGAGCCGCAGCTGGCCTCGGTGCCCAATGGTCGTTGCCTGCCGGCCGGGGTGAGGCCCCTTGACCTGATGCCCCTGACGGGACGGCTGATCACCAAGCCCGGCTACAGCAGTTTCTGCGAGGCCTTCAGCCAGGGGGTGGGAATCCACCTGGTGCACCGGAGCGGATTTGCAGAAGCGCCGGTCTTGGAGGAGGACCTGCGCAACCACGGCTGGCACCGGTTGCTCAGCCAGCAGGCCTTCCGCCGCGGCGATTGGCAGCTGGATCAGCCCCTGGAGCCTCCTCGGCGAGGCCCCCTGCCGCTGGATGGGGCCATAACCGCTGCTCAGGCGATCGTGGCGTTGCTGGAGGGGCGATCAGCACTCCCTATGGCGCCTGGCTTCAGGATTTGAACATCTGTTCATCGACAGCGATGATTGTCAGTGCCTGGCTGTAACTCGAATGCAAAGCGTCATTCTTGATACCAGTGGACAGTTGTTCGACCGTCACTAACACCGAATCGTTTGACCTGATTCATCGGCAAATTACCGCCAAGTCTCGCTGCAGGAAATTTCTATTCCTCGCCACGGGATCACTGGCTCTTCCTGATGTCGTTCCCCAGAAGACCTGGTCACACCAAGCACATCCCGTTGGAATAATTCCGTCGTCCATCTAGCGGATTGTTCTCCATTTGTCCTTCACGACCTTTTTCTCTTGCCGAACCTTCAGCCGCGTCACCTCGTCCTCGCCTTTGCCGGCCTGAGCCTGAGCCTGGCTGGGCCAGCCGGTGCCTCCGAAACCTCCCGTGCCTGGCCGTTGGGTCCTGAAGCCCGTGTGGCACCCGTGCGGGTCTCGATGCTGACGCCGCTGCCGGCGGCGCCCCGTGTCTTCGCGATCACGCCGGAGCGACGGGCTCTGCTCAACACCATCCGCTACGCCGAAGGCACCTGGGCCAACGGCCAGGAGGTCGGGTATCGCATTCTTTTTGGCGGCAGCCTGTTCCAGTCCCTCGATCGCCATCCCAACCGGGTGATGCGCACCGCCCGCTATGCCAGTGCGGCGGCGGGCGCCTACCAGTTCATGCCCTTCACCTGGGACATGGTCAACCGGGCCCTAGGAATGCCTGATTTCGGTCCCGACTCCCAGGACCAGGCCGCCCTGTTCCTGGTGCAGCGCCGCGGAGCCCTGCACCTGGCCGATCGCGGTGAGCTGAGCCCCGACCTGGTGGCCCGCCTGGCGCCTGAATGGGCCTCCTTCCCCACCCTGGCCGGCCGCAGCTTCTATGGTCAGCCGGTGAAGCGCCTCAACGACCTGCGTCGCTTCTACGAACAGAACCTGGCCCAGCTGCGCAACGAAGACGCCAGCGTCTGGGAAGACGTGGCCATTCTCCAGAAACCTCCGGCCTGCAGCGATGACAGCCTTTCCTGCCAGCTGGAAAGGGTCAGCCGGCCGTCAACCGCCCCCTGAGCCGGGTCGGCGAATCTCGCCTGGGGATCATCTCTCGCCCTTGCCCTGCAGGCGCACACCTCCCAGCGTTTTCTGGGCGATCAGGTAGGCCACCACCGAAGCTCCGAGAAAGCCCAGCACGTTGCGCAGCAACGGCAGCACGTCGTTGGTGCGGGTGATGATCGGCCCCATCCCAAGGGCCACGAACAGGATCACCCAGAGGGGAGAGAGCAGCAGCACCCAGGTCCATTCCACCAGGCGCCCCTCCTGACGAGGGAAGGCGGCGAATCCCACCACCAGGCCTCCCAGGATCGAGGTGCAGAGCGTCAGGATCCACTGCTCCTGGGGCAGTCCCGGCACCACCTGGCAACCACCCATGGCCAGGCACCCCTTGACGGCATGGATGGCCGACAGGATCGAGC
>JBBQIH010000402.1:0-2010 GCA_038324725.1 Cyanobacteriota bacterium
TTGACGTCCATGACCACCACCACGGCCTCCCCCACCAGCCTCAGCGCCCACGACCTCGCCGACCGGCTGGAGGCGGGCAGCGTCTCAGTCATCGATGTGCGCGAACCGATGGAATTCGCCACCGGCCACATCGCCGGCAGCCTCAACGTTCCCCTCTCCCGCCTGGCCCAGGCCGATCTGCCCCGCGGCCCGCTGGTGCTGGTCTGCCAGAGCGGCAACCGCAGCAGCAAGGGCCTGTCCCAACTGCTGCAGCAGGGCCATCCCCACCCGGTGACCGACCTGCTCGGTGGCGTGCCCGCCTGGCAGCAGGCCGGCTTCCCCGTCCGCAAGCTCAAAGGGGCGCCGCTGCCACTGATGCGCCAGGTGCAGATCGTCGCCGGCAGCCTGGTGCTGCTGGGCGTGATCCTCTCCCAGACCGTGGCCCCGGGCTGGATCTGGCTGAGCGGCTTCGTGGGCGCCGGGCTCACCTTCGCGGGCGTCTCCGGCTTCTGCGGCATGGCCCGGCTGCTGGCCGCCATGCCCTGGAACCGGGTGGCGATCGAAGCAGGGCGGGGCTGATCAGCCCTGACCCACCGCAGCCGGCCGGCGCCAGAGGCCCAGCCATTCGTCCTGGCGCTGCTCCACCGAACCGGTGGCCGGCTCCCAGAGCTCCGGCACCAACCCGGCACGGCGCCACTGCGCTTCCACCACCTCCGGTTCACTGCCCCAGGGCGGACCACCCGGCTTGCCGTGGCACCAGAACAGCCCCAGCAGCCAGCCCCCCGGAGCCATCAGCCGGCAGACGGTGGCGAGGTAATCGGCGCGCCGGACCGGATCGATGGCGCAGAAGCAGGTGTGCTCCACGATTCCACTGAGGCTGCCGGGCGTGAGGCCCGCCGCCTCCAGGGCCAGCCGGTCGAACAGGTCGGCTTGCAGCCAGCGCAGGCTGGGCCGCTCAGGGCCGTGCCGCGCCCTCGCCTCGGCCACGGCCTCGCCGCTGAAATCCAGGCCAATGGCGGTGAAGCCGAGCTCCTCGAGCAGGGCGACCTCATGGCCGCGGCCGCAGCCCGGCACCAGCACGATCCCCGGCGGCTGGGGGGCCAGCGGATGGCTGCGCAGAAACCGCTCCAGCGGCGGGGCGGGCCGGCCCAGTTCCCAGCCGTCAGCTCCCTGCCGGTAGCGCTGGTCCCAGTGGCTGGCCACTGCGGGGCTGGCCGGTTCGGAAGGGTTCATGGCTTCAGCATGCCGCGACCGATGGCCACCGCAGCCCCTGCGCTGGTGAACCACACTCCGAATGAATCACCGTGAGAACCAAACAATGAAAAAGTCGCTTCCACAGGCGCTGAGTGGCCTTGCCCTCGCCGTACTCATCCTGATGGGTTTTGTTTCCGGCGCAGCGGCTGCCACGCCGTTGTCTCTTGACTCCAACCAGCGACAGACGCTTCCAAAACCGCAATGGCACTCTCCATTGCAAAGTGCCATTGATCAGTATCTCCATTCCCTCCCCGCAGACTTCCACACGATCAGGACGGTTCCAGCCCTCAAGAAAGTGATGGCCAGCGGCAACACCCTGCTGATCGATGTGCGCCAGCCTGCCGAGTACCGGGCCGGCCACATCAGTGGAGCCATCAACATCCCCTTGCGGCAACTCGATGATCACGTCAGTGACATTCCATCCGATCAGGAGGTTGTTCTCTATTGCTCCACAGGCTTTCGATCGGCCATGGGCGTGATGGCCCTGCAGCTGCAGGGCTTCAGCCATGTGCGTGGATTTCCGCCGAGCCTCGCCGGCTGGCTGGCCGCCGGCGAGGCCGTTTCAGGGCCGGAGGCTGCCGAAGGCGCTCAGGCCTGATCGCCGCCCTGGGCCGCAGGCGCCATGGAATGGAGGGCGATCGCCTGATCCGGCGTCAGGTCGAACCCCAGGTTCCCATCGGCCGAAGCCACGCTGAGGTGCAGGGGCAGGGCTTCACTCGGCCGCGGCATCAGAGCGTCGAGGTCGAACTGGGCCGACCCGGCCGGAAGAGGCAAGCC
>JBBQIH010000403.1:0-2010 GCA_038324725.1 Cyanobacteriota bacterium
GCGGTTCGGCACGTTCCGGGCCGATGGCGTCTCAGTGGAGCAGATCGGATCCAAGAGCAGGGCGGCGACCCAGATGATGGAATCGAACGGCTGGAAGTAGGTCACCGGATGGGGGTTTTGGCAACGGCCGAGCGGGCGACAGCCAACAGGAGCGGGCCGCCACTGCGGCGCGCGCCCCTGGCGGCGGCCGTGCTGCTCGTCTGCGGCCTGGCCCTGCTGCCGTTCCTGGTCCTGGCTGGCTTTGCCGTCCGGGAGGCCGGCTCCAGCCAGCTGTGGCTGGGGAGCGAAGGCCTCGAGCAGCTGACCAACACCCTGGTGCTGGTGGTGGGCGTTGGCCTGATCGGTGCCCTGCTGGGCACCGCCAACGGCTGGCTCACCGCCTGCTGCCAGTTCCCCGGTCGCCGCTGGCTGCGGCTGGCCCAGGTGCTGCCCCTGGCGGCCCCTGCCTTCGTGCTGGCCGCCGTGCTGGTCGACCTGGGCAGCCGCTGGGGCTTCCGCGTGCACGGCATCGTCTGGGCCGTGCTGCTGCTCAGCCTCACCACCTACAGCTATGTGTTCCTGCTCTCCACCGAGAGCTTCTCCGGCAGTGGCCAACGCCAGCTGGAGGCCTGCCGCAGCCTGGGCGTGGGCCCCTGGGGCAGCTTCCGGCGGGTCGCCCTGCCCCTGGCGCTGCCGTCCATCGGCGCCGGGGTCGCCCTCAGTGGCATGGAGGTGGTCAACGAGCTCGGCGCGGTGGAACTGCTGGGCGTGCCCACCCTCTCGCGGGGCATCCTGCAGCGCTGGCAAGGCGAAGGCGACCTGCAAGGGGCCGTGGGTCTGGCCCTGATCGCCCTGGTGCTGGTCAGCCTGCTGGTGGGGGCCGAACGCTGGATGCGTCACCGCAGCCGCCGCTGGAACATCGGCCAGGACGGCGCCGGCACGTTGCAGTGGGAGCTGCGGGGTTGGCGTCGCCACCTGGCCCAGCTGCTCACCCTGGCGCCGCCCCTGGCCAGCCTCGGGATCCCCCTCACCTGGCTGGTGCTGAGCCGCGACCATCTCCAGAGTGATCCGCTCGAGGAACTGCTGGCCCTCACCGTGCGCAGCCTCGGCCTGGCCCTGGCGGCCACGCTGGTCACGGTGGCGGCGGCCCTGTTGCTGGCCATCAGCCGCCGCTGGCTGTCCCAGCCCCTGCTGGGCCGGCTCACCTTCTTCGCCGGCATGGGCTATGCGGTGCCCGGCACGGTGCTGGCCCTGGCCCTGATGCTGATCGGCGGACCGCTGCAGCTCAGCCCCCTGTTGCTGCTGCTCTGGGGCTACGGCGACCGCTTCCTGGCCGTCTCGAAACAGGGACTCGATGCCTCTTTCGAGCACATTCCCCCCAGCCTCGATGAGTGCGCCACCAGCCTCGGCTGCGGCTGGCTGGCGGTGCTGCGCCGGATCCACCTGCCCCTGCTGCGGGGTCCGCTGCTGGTGGGGGCCCTGCTGGTGTTCGTCGACGTGGTGAAGGAACTGCCCCTCACCTTCTCCCTGCGCCCCTTCGACTTCGACACCCTCTCGGTGCGCGTCTATCAGTACGCCAGCGACGAACGGGTGGGGGCGGCCCTGGTGCCGGCGATGCTGATCCTGGCCCTGGGGCTGGCGGCCTCGGTGGCCCTGATGCCAAGCCTCGAGCGCCAGGAGAAATGAACAATCAGCGCGACCTCAGTCGCGGCCGCAGCAGCACTTGCCGCCTTTCCACTTGGAGCATTTTTTCTGGCGGCAGCCTTTTTTCTTGGCCTGCGGCTGCGGACCGCGGACGCTGATGGCGGCGGGGCTGTCAGGAAGGCTGCCGAGGGACTGAGCCATGGGTAAGGCGAAGGTAAAGGGCGGGAGAAAAGGAAAGAGTTAGAAGGCCAGGGGAGCACCATCCACCAGGGCAGGCGCCAGCCGCAGGCTGGTTTCACCGCTGGGGACCTGCAGCAGTTCGGCGGCCCGGATGCGGGAGATCAACCGGGTGGTGGTGACCCGGGTGGTGCCGATCAGTTCGCCGAT
>JBBQIH010000404.1:0-2000 GCA_038324725.1 Cyanobacteriota bacterium
AAACACCCGGATGAACTCGGTGCCGATGATCTTGCGCTTCTCCTCGGGATCGGTGATGCCGGCGAGCTTGGAGATGAAGCGCTCACGGGCATTGATGTATTCCACGTTGATGTGGAACTGGTGATCGAAGAACTGCATCAGGAATTCCGGCTCGCCTTTGCGCATGAAGCCCTGGTCGATGAACATGCAGGTGAGGCGATCGCCGATCGCCTGATGCAGCAGGAAGGCCAGGGTGGAGGAATCGACCCCGCCCGAGAGGGCCAGCAGCACCCGCTTCTCGCCCACCTGGGCCCGCACCTCGCCGATGGCCTCGTCGATGAAAGCGGCCGTGGTCCAGTCGGGAGTGCAGCCGCAGATGTGATAAACAAAATTGCGGATCATCACCATGCCGCCGCTGGAGTGCACCACCTCGGGGTGGAACTGCACCCCGTACAGGCGGCGACCGTGGTCGGCCACCGCAGCCTCGGGAGTGTTGTCGGTGTGGGCCAGCCGCACGAACCCATCCGGCAGGGCCTCAACCGAATCGCCGTGGCTCATCCACATCGTCGAGCCACTGGCGACGTTGGTGAGCAGATCGACCGGGTCGTCGACGTGGAGCGGCGCCTTGCCGTACTCGGCCCGGCCCGCCGCCACCACCGATCCGCCCAGCTGCTGAACCATCAGCTGCATGCCATAGCAAACACCCAGCACCGGGATGCCCAGCTCCCACAGGGCGGGGTCGCAGGAGGGGGCCCCCTCCTCGTAGACGGAACTGGGACCGCCGCTGAGGATGATCCCCTTCGGGGCCAGGGCCTTCAGCTCTGCGGCGGTGGTGGCGTATCCCATCACCAGGGAGAACACCTCCGTTTCCCGCACCCGGCGGGCGATCAGCTCGGAGTACTGGGAACCGAAATCCAGGATGACGATGGCCGGGGGACGGCTGGAACCGCTGGTATGGTCCCGTTCCGAACCCGAGGGAGCGGTCTGCGGCGTTTCGGACATCGGCTCGAAGGCGGGCAGGGCCAGGGCCCGGTATCGGAGCCAGCACCCTAGGTCGCGCCCCTGAAACGCTCCATCAGCGCCGCCCCCACCGGACCGCAGACCCTCACCTGGCGAGCGCGATCGAACAGGGCTGCTCCCACGGCGATCGGCGGGGCACCGTGGCTGGCCAGGTAGGCCAGGCAACGGCTCTCGATGGCGGCGGCGATGCGCGCCCGCAGCCGCCGGGCCAGGTCCGGATCGGCCTGCTCCAGAGCGGCCAGGGCGGCCTCCACGGTGGCGGCGCCATGCAGAGCACTGAGGGTGGGACCGGTGGCCCCTTCCAGAGCCGCCAGGGCGGTGAGCACCTCGGCGCGGCCATCGGCGAGGTGGTGATGGGTGTGGAAGATGCCGCCGGCCAGCTTGATCAGCTTGCCCTGGTAGCCGAACAGCAGCAGCCGTTCCACCCCCGCTTCAGCCGCTGCCACCAGCACCGGCCCGAGCCAGTTGCCCGCCTTGAGCAGCAGCTGTGGCGGCAGTCCCAGCCGCGGGGCCAGATCAAGGCCGTTCTCGCCGATCACGACCACCAGGTCACCGCCGAAACCCGGCGCGGCGACCCGGCCGGCCAGCTCGGCCAGGGTGCGGGCGAGCTGGTCAGGGTCGGCGCCCGCCTGCACCTCGGCCTGGGTGCCGATCAGGGCCAGTCCGTCCACCACGCCGAAGGCCGCATTGCTGGTGCGCTCCGCCAGGCGGCGGCCATCGGGAAGCACCAGGGTGAGCCCCAGACGGCGGCCAGACGGCACCAGGGGCCGCAGGTTGGCCTCCAGCAGCTGCTGGGCGTAGGTGGACAGGCAGGCCTCGCCGCTGGCCTCGTGCACCCCCACCCCCTCACCGGGCTCCAGCCCCAGCCAGGGCCCGTCGCCTGGGAGCCAGCGGGCCAGTACCCACACCACCAGGCCTCGGGTGAGGTCGAGGCCCTCGCCCGGGTCACAGCAGCTTTCCCCCAGGGCCAACCCCTCCCCCAGCCACGCGGCGGCCCGCAC
>JBBQIH010000405.1:0-2000 GCA_038324725.1 Cyanobacteriota bacterium
CTGGATTCATTGTGCTGCAGAGGGGCTTCAGAGCCCAGGGACCCTTGCGAGACCGAAGCCAACCGATACCTTCCAGGACAACCTTCACAGGCGCGATCATGACCACCCGGCGCAGCGCTTCCGCACCTTCTTCCAGCAGCGAATCCCCGGCCTCCGGGGTGGCGGGGGAGACCCATCCGCTGCGACCCTCCCCGGACCAGGACACCGTGTCCGAATGGATCACCCGGGCGCTGGATGAGGGGGTGCGGCCGGAGCAGGCCCTCGCCTTCATCGGCCTGGGTCTGATGCGGCGCATGGGCAGCGTCGCTGGCGACGGCTTCGGTGACTGGAAGGAGACCGGCGAAGCGGACCACCCGGTCGATCTGGGAGGCCTGCGCCAGCGGCTCGAGATCACCGACCTGGCCATTCGCACCGGCGCCCCCCTGAGCACCGCCGAAGTGGCCCAGCTGATGGGCGCCCGGCCGGGGGCGTCGCTGGTGGAGCGGGGCGGACTGACGGCCCGTCGCCTGGGGCGCAACGTTTGGAAGCTCAGCCGCAGCGCCGATGGCGATCGCGACGATCGCAGCGCCAGCTTCAGCGAAGGGTTCCGCCGCCGCCTCTGAGCTCTGGAATCCGGACACGATCCCGAAAAGATGTAACGCAGTCGGCCGCCAACCCCGTCTGCCCCGCTAACCCATGGAAGCTCGATACCTGGCGATCCCCTCCATGGGTGTGTCCGCTCCACCGATTCAGCCTTCTCCCCCGGACATTCTCAAGGAAAGCGGCCAGCGGGAAGTCTTCTGCGGCCTCACGTCCATCGTCTGGCTGCACCGCCGCATGCCCGACGCCTTCTTCCTGGTGGTGGGCTCGCGCACCTGCGCCCACCTGATCCAGTCGGCGGCCGGGGTGATGATCTTCGCCGAGCCCCGTTTCGGCACGGCGATCCTCGGCGAACGTGACCTGGCGGGCCTGGCCGATGCCAACGAGGAACTCGACCGTCTGGTCAAGGATCTGCTGGAGCGCCGGCCCGAGATCCGCACCCTGTTCCTGGTGGGGTCCTGCCCCAGTGAGGTGATCAAGCTCGACCTGGCCAAGGCGGCCGAGCGGCTCAGCACCCAGCTTCTGGGGCGGGTTCGGGTGCTGAACTACTCCGGCAGCGGCATCGAGACCACCTTCACCCAGGGGGAGGACAATGCCCTGCTGTCGATGCTCCCCCTGCTGCCCAGCTCCGACGAGGAGCAGCTGCTGATCGTGGGCACCCTGGCCGATGCGGTGGAGGATCGCTTCCGGCTGATCTTCGAGCGGCTGGGCATCACCACGGTCCGCAGCCTGCCGCCGCGCCGCTCCACCGATCTGCCGCCTGTGGGCAAGGGAACGCGGGTGCTGCTCGCCCAGCCCTTCCTGAGTGCCACCGCCCGGGCCCTGCAGCACCGGGGCGCCACCCTGCTGAGCGCCCCCTATCCCTTTGGTGTCGAGGGCAGTCGCGACTGGATGGCCGCCGCCGCCACCGCCTTCGGCGTGCCCGCCGACCGCTTCGCCGCGGTGCTCGACCCCCTCGTGGAGCGGGGCCGCCTGGCCCTGGCCCCCCATCGGGAGGTGCTCGCCGGCAAGCGGCTGTTCCTGCTGCCCGATTCCCAGATGGAGATCCCCCTGGCCCGCTTCCTCAGCCGCGAATGCGGCATGGAGCTGGTGGAGGTGGGCACCCCTTACCTCGATCGCCAGCTGATGGCCGCCGATCTGGCCTTGCTTCCCCCCGCCACCCAGCTCAGCGAGGGCCAGGACGTCGACCTGCAGCTGGAGCGGGTGCGGGCCGCCCGCCCCGACCTGGTGCTCTGCGGCCTGGGGCTGGCCAATCCCCTCGAGGCCGAGGGCATCGCCACCAAGTGGTCGATCGAGCTGGTGTTCAGCCCCATCCACGGCATCGATCAGGCCGCTGATCTGGCCGAACTCTTCGCCCGCCCCCTGCACCGCCGCGAACTCCTGCAATGGACCTGACCCTCTGGACCTACGAAGGCCCTCCC
>JBBQIH010000406.1:0-1986 GCA_038324725.1 Cyanobacteriota bacterium
GGTGGTGGCCATGGCGCGCCTTCGCGGGCTGATCCCCGCCGCCGGCCCGGTGCTTCAGGACCTGTGCGGCAACGTTTACTTCCTCAGCGACGCCACGGTCGACACCGTCCTGCGGGCTCTGAACGAGCGCTGAAGGGGCCGGGCTACGCGGTGGCCGGGGCAAGGCCAAGCCGCCGCAGCACCGGCAGGCGCTCGCGGGCGAAGTTTTCCCAGAACTCCTGCAGCTGGCCCAGGGCCTGCTCAGGATCCTCGATCGGTCGTCCCTCGGGGTCTTTCACAGTGGCGCCGGCCATGCCCATGCCCATCAACACCAGCTGCACGATGTCTTCGGGCGGCAGGTCCGACTGGGCGACCTGCAGGAAGAAGGCCTCCAGCAGGGCGCCGATCTCCTCACCCGCCGTGATCTGGTCGAGGCAGCGTTGATGGAACGCGGCGATGGATGGCCCTGACGGTTCAGCGCCGTCGCCGACACCCACCCCCACCACTCCCGCACCGACGAGACGTTCTTCAAGGTCTGGACGAAGCTGGGATCCACCCCCAGGCGACCCAGGGACGTGTCGAACGCATCCGCGTCGTCGTCTGGTCCTGCACAGGAATCCAGAATCAGTTCCGCCAGGGCCTGGCGGCGCCATGGTGTCGATGGCGGGCAGGCCCCCCGGGCGAAGAGATCGCGTCGGAAGGTCTGGTTGATGGCCAGATCCAGCAACACTTCGCGCATGGGCAGATCGGCCGCCCCCAGAACAAGAGCGCGCCTTTCCGGGTCCAGCATCTCGGGGAACATCTCCGGCATCGGCTGAAGCCCTTCGACCAGGCCGCGTAGCTGCGATCGCCCGCTGCCAGCGACATGGGCCGAACGTCGGCTTTGACCTTCCATCCAAACTAAACTAAGACTTAATTTGGATGGTTCCGCATGTCGGCGACAGAGCCTCCCTCCGCACCCCTTCTTGCCCCGGTGCTGGTGAACGTGCACGAGGCCAAGACCCATCTGTCCCGTCTATTGCAGCAGGTGGAAGCTGGACAGGACGTTGTGATCGCCCGGGCTGGCCGGCCGATCGCCCGGCTGGTGCCCTGTGGTGGCAAGGCAGGGGGGATCGCCCCTCCGGGTGCCCTCGCCGGTGCGATCAGCCTGTCTGACGATTTCGACGCCCCGGTTGACGGCCTGTTCGACTCCAACCTCTTTCCTGCGGATTGAGCCCGTGGCACGTCTGCTGCTTGACACCCATCTGGTGCTTTGGTGGCTGAGCGCCGATCCACGCCTTCCAACCGCCGTGATCAGCCTGCTGCAGCAGTCCGACCACGAGGTCTTCGTCAGCCAGGCCTCACTCTGGGAAATGGCCATCAAGACAGCGCTCGGACGCCTCTCGGCCGATCTGGTGCAGGTGGAGCGCCGCATTCCGGAACAGGGCTTCCGCTGGCTGTCCCTGCGCAACGAACACCTGCTGGCCGTGGGAACGCTGGAGACCGTCGAGGGTCATCGCGATCCCTTCGATCGGCTCCTGGTGGCCCAGAGCCGTTGCGAACCTCTGCTGCTGCTGAGCGCCGACCGCCAGCTGGCGGCCTATGGCGCGACCGCGCGGCTCGTCTGTTCCGGCCGCGGCCTTCCTAAGCTGCGCGCAGACGCCTGTTTCTCCCATGACCACCGAAACCGCCAGCCCCGAGAGCACGGCACCCGCCGTCGAGAGCGACCCCCGCGCCCTCACGATCGAGAACGTGGAGCGCACCCTCGATGAGCTGCGCCCCTATCTGATGGCTGATGGCGGCAATGTGGAAGTGGTCGAAATCGACGGCCCGATCGTGAAGGTGCGCCTGCAGGGCGCCTGCGGCTCCTGCCCCAGCAGCACCATGACCCTCAAGATGGGCATCGAGCGCAAGCTGCGCGAAGCGATCCCGGAAGTGAGCGAAGTGGTGCAGGTGCTCTGAAATCCTGCCTACAGCGGCCTGAATGTCCCCTCCCCTTGGAGGGGTTTTTCATGTTTGATTGTCAGC
>JBBQIH010000407.1:0-1981 GCA_038324725.1 Cyanobacteriota bacterium
GAGGGCACGGCCCGGGTGCAGCGCAACTGCGGCATCGACGGGGCCCCCAACCCGGCGGTGCTGCGCCACGCAGCCGTGAACGCCGGCTTCGAGACGGGCTTCAGCAACCCGATCGATGCGGCGATCCGCGAGGCCGGCGGTGGCGACCTCGGCGACTGGAGCAAGCTCGACGAGATCCCCTTCGACTTCGTGCGCAAGCGCCTCAGCGTGCTGGCTCGCCAGGGCGACACCCCGGTGCTGATCACCAAGGGGGCCTTTCTCAAGGTGCTGGAGGTGTGCGACCGGGCCGAGGGCGCCGATGGTTCCACGCTGCCGCTGGCGGCGGTGGAGCCGGAGCTGCGCCGCCTCTATGCCGCGTGGAGCGCCGAGGGGTACCGGGTGCTGGCGGTGGCCGTGCGGCGCTGGCCGCCCGGCGGCCCGCAGGTGCCCCGCCGGGTGCGTCCCCAGGACGAGGCGGGGATGGCGTTCCTGGGCCTGCTCGGCCTCAGCGATCCCCTCCGCCCCGGGGTGCGGGACACCGTGGCCGAACTGGAGCGGCTGGGGGTGCGGCTCAAGATCATCACCGGCGACAACGCCCTGGTGGCGGCCCGGGTGGGCCAGGAGGCGGGCCTGCGCAACCCCGAGGTGCTCACCGGCGCCCAGCTGCAGAAGCTCAGCGACGTCGCCCTGCCGGTTCGGGCCGAAGCGGTGGATGTGTTCGCCGAGATCGAACCGAACCAGAAGGAGCGGCTGATCCATGCCCTTCGCAACGCCGGCCATGTGGTGGGTTACCTGGGGGACGGCATCAACGACGCTCCCGCCCTCCATGCCGCCGATGTGGGCCTCTCGGTGCAGGGGGCGGTGGACGTGGCCAAGGAGGCGGCCGACATCGTGCTGCTCGAACCGGACCTGGCGGTGTTGCTGGCGGGCATCCGGGAGGGCCGGCGCACCTTCGCCAACACCCTCAAGTACGTGTTCATGGCCACCAGCGCCAACTTCGGCAACATGTTTTCGATGGCCGGCGCCTCCCTGCTGCTCCCGTTCCTGCCGCTGTTGCCGAAGCAGATCCTGCTCACCATCCTGCTGACCGTTCTGCCGGAGATGACCATCGCCACCGACCGGGTCGATCCCGACTGGATCGAGCGGCCGCACCGCTGGAGCCTGCCCTTCATCCGGCGCTTCATGGTCACCTTCGGGCTGGTCAGCTCGGTGTTCGACTACCTCACCTTCGCGGTGCTGCTCTGGGTGCTGAAGGCGGATGCGGCCCAGTTCCGCACCGGCTGGTTCCTGGAGTCGGTGATCTCGGCCGCCTCGATCGTGCTGGTGATCCGCACCCGCGGATCCCTGTTCCGCAGCCGGCCCTCCCGCTGGCTGGTGGCCGCCACGGTCGCCGTGGTGGGCCTCACCCTGCTGCTGCCCTGGACGCCCCTGGGCCACCTGTTCGGCCTGGTGCCCCTGCCCCCGGTCTTCCTGGCGCTGCTGGCGGTGATCCTGGCGGCCTACGTGGCCAGCGCCGAAGCGGCCAAGGGCTGGTTCTACCGGCACCTAGGGCGCTGATGGCCGCCACCGGCAAGGCCGGCTTCAGCCATCTCTCGGGCGAGTTCCGCTCCCTCGCCGCCGACCTAGCGCAACGGTGCCGGGGCACCGCCAGCGGCCTCATCAACATTGGTCTGGTCGGAGGCCTTCCTGACGGTCCATGCCGATGACCGGGTGGGCGGCTCGACTCTGGGACCCTGCTGAACCTTGCGGAGCCCCGCGAATGGTCCTATCCCACCGAGGCGTCCCGGGCCGACCCGCTCCAGGCGATTCCTGCCAACTCCGCCAGCTCCCGGTGCCAGCTGGCCAGGTCGTTCCGCGTAAAACCGCACAGGTGGTCATGGCCGCAAGCCCGCGCCAGCACCTGCATCAGCGCCACCGCCGCCAGGAGGAACTGCTCCAGCCGCTGGGCGGCATGCTCCACATCCAGCCGGCGGCGCAGCTGGGGATCCTGGGTGGCGATGCC
>JBBQIH010000408.1:0-1973 GCA_038324725.1 Cyanobacteriota bacterium
TGTTGTTTTGTTTTTTCCTGGTGTTCTTCTCTCTCCCCCCCCCCCCCGCGGCCGCCCCGCCCCCCCCCCCCGCCCCCCCCCCCCCCCCCCCCCCCGCCGCTGCTCCATGCGATGCGCCAGCCGGCCGCTGATGCCCAGTTCGGCCCCGCGCCAGAGGCGGTCGACTTCCGCCTCAAAGTGGCGCGCCAGCAGCGGGGAGCGAATCAGCAGCAGGGTTTCATCATTTTGGAACGCGGCACTGGGGCTCCAGTTGAAGCTGCCGCTGATCACCGCACGGCCATCGAGCACGGCGAATTTGTGGTGCATCTTGTCGCCCCGGGCCAGCTGGGGCGTGCCGACTCCTTCCAGGGCCTGGCTCCAGGGCCGGTTGCCCGCCTCGATCTTGCAGTTGTGGTCGGGCAGGGTCACGCCGAGCAGGTCGAGGGTTTCGCTGAAGGCCCGGTTGGCGAAGCCCGGATCCGCCAGCAGACGGATCTTCACGCCCCGGCCATGCAGCTCCTGCAGCCGGACGGCCAGGTTCTGGCCTGAGAAGACGAACAGGGCCAGATCAAGGCGCCGGCTGGTGCTGGCCAGCTTGGTCTCCAGCCAGGCCAGGCCGTGGTTGGGATCGCGGCGGCGGTGGGGGGAGAACAGCACCTCCACCGAGGTGCCGGCCACGTCGACCACCTGGGCGCCGCCACCTTCCTTGGCGATGCCGAAGCGGCTGTCGGGTTGGCCGCCCGGGCCATCGCCCCAGAGCCGGGCGAATTCGGCGGCGAACACCCCGGCCAGGGCGGGGCTGTCGAAGCGCAGCAGATGGTTGACGTTGCCGCGGGTGCTCGGCGCGCCCGCATCGCCGTGGACGCAGGAGGGGCTGAAGTTGGCCGATCCGGTCACAACCACCCGGCCATCCACCACGAGAAATTTGTGATGCATCAGGCCGCTGCCGCGGCTGCCATCGGCCGTGTCGTCAAGCACCGGCACCCCGGCCCGCTGCAGCACGGCAACGGCGTCCCCCTGGCCGAGGGCCGCCAGCTGCAACTGGCGCTGGCGCTGGTGGGTCGGCAGGTCCACCGGGTGCTGCTGGCTCCAGGGCGTGCTGTAGAGGTTTTCGAGCACCACCCGCACCCGCACGCCCTGGCGGTGCCGCTCCGCCAGGGCTTCGGCCAACGCCGGCAGGGAGAGCTCCTGCACCGCCACCAGGATCTCCTGGCGGGCCTCGCGGATGCTTTCGAGCAGCAGGGCCTCCATGTCATCGCCCTGGCGCCACTGGCCGCTGATCGGGCTGCGGTAGCGGCTGTCGCCGCGATGGTTGAAGGCCACCCGGATGCCCGCTGGCAGGGGCAGGGCCTGGGCCGATCCGCCACTCAGGGCGGCGGGTGCGGGGCCGCAGCCCCCGAGGAGCACGGGGACCGCCAGGCCGGCGAGAGCCCCGGGGGCACGCCGGAAGGCACGGAAGCGAAAAGCAGGGGCCATGGGCTGGAAGGCGCGGGAGATTGCGCTGCTTCAGCCTTCCCGGTGACGGTCGCCACTGAGACGCTTCAGTGGTGGCGCCTCAGTGGTGGCCGGGCATCTCCGAGGTGCGCAGCATGGCGGCGAACCAGAGGGTGCCGATCACCACGGCGGCGATCACCCCGGAGGCGATGCTGACCCGCAGCATCAGGATCGGCACCACCAGTGGGAAGAGGATGGTGCCGGCCATGGGAGTCAACGCCACGACAAGCTTGAGCAGGCCGCGGTTGGAGCTGGCGGTGCCGTCCATCAGAACCACTCGGCCACGGCCTGGCTGGCGGGGTTGCTGTTGTCTTCCGGCGTCGAGCGGCGGAACTCCATCGTGATGCTGCGCTTCTGCGCCCCATCGGCGGCGAGGGCCTCGATCGGATAGAGCTGCTGGCCATCGCGGAAGGGCACCTGCACCCGGAAGGTGCCATCGGCCGACAGGGGCACCTCCTCACCGCCGATGCTGAGGCGGGCGGCCGGATCGGTGGCGCCAT
>JBBQIH010000409.1:0-1966 GCA_038324725.1 Cyanobacteriota bacterium
GCCCTGGTCATCAGGGAGAAGGCGCTCGGCCCCGATCACACCGACACCGCCACCAGCCTCAACAACCTCGCGGCGCTGTACATCAACCAGGGGCGCTATGCCGAGGCGGAGCCCCTGCTGCGCCGCACCCTGGCCATCAAGTAGAAGGCGCTGGGTGAGGATCACCCCGACACCGCCACCAGCCTCAACAACCTGGCGGCGCTCCAGGAGAACCAGGGTGCTTTCGCCAGGGCCGAACCCTTTTATCTTCGTGCCCTGGCGATCAACGAGAAGGCGCTGGGCCCGGAGCACCCCGCCACGGCCACCAGCCTGAACAACCTCGGCGTGCTATACCGGAATCAGGGCGCCTATGCGCGGGCGGAGCCCCTGCTGCGGCGTGCCCTGGCGATTCGGGAGAAGGCGCTCGGTTCCGGCCATGCCGATACCGCCGCCAGCCTCAACAACCTCGCCATGTTGTACACCGATCAGGGTGCCTACGCCCGCGCCGAGCCCCTGATGCGCCGCGCCCTGGCCATCCAGGAGAAGACGCTGGGGCCCGCCCATCCCGTCACCGCCACGGGCCTCAACAACCTGGCGGTGCTGGTCGACCAGCAGGGTGCCGCCTCGCGGGCCGAGCCGCTGCACCGGCGCGCCCTGGCGATCCGGGAGCAGGCCCTGGGGCCCGACCATCCCGATACCGCTAGCAGCCTCAACAACCTGGCGGATCTCTATCGGCTTCAGGGCGCCCACGCCAGGGCGGAACCCCTTTTCCTGCGTGCCCTGGCGATCTACGAGACCACGCTGGGGCCCGATCACCCCACGACCGCCCTCAGCCTCAACAACCTGGCGAAGGGGTACCTGAGCCAGGGGGCCGAGGCCAGGGCCGAACCCCTGCTGCGCCGCGGCATCGGCAGCCAGTCCCTGTTCCTGCAAAGGGAAGCCCCCCTGTTGCCCCAGGCCCGGCGGCAGGAGCAGATCAAGGCGCTGGGCAGTGTCTGGGAGATCCCCTATTCCCTGGTGGCCACAACGCCGGCCGGCGCCTCGCTGGCCCTGTTCACCCGCCTGAACCGCCACGGCCTGCTGCAGGACATCGAACGTCGCCAGGCCCAGCTGGGCCGGGGCTCCCCGGCCCAGCAGAGGCTGGTGAGCCAGCTCACGGCGATCACGGCCCGGCTGGCCGATGTCAACCTCAGCGAGCCGCAGCGACGGACGCTGCAGCAGGAGCGGGAGCGGCTGGAGCAGGAGCTCTACCGCCAGCTGCCGGCCCTGACCCCGCGCTTGGTGGACGCCGCCCAGGTGGCCGCTGCCCTGCCGGCCGATGGGGTGCTGATCGAATTCCAGCGCTTCCGCCCCTTCGACGCCCGTCAACCGGAGGCCAGGAGCTGGGGGGCAGCGCGCTATCTGGCGATGCTGCTGTTCCCCGATGGGGCGACCCGTGCGGTGGATCTCGGCCCGGCGGCGGCCACCGATCCCCTGATCCAGCAGGCCCTCGCCGAGAGCCTGGCCCGCAACCGCCCCGCCGGACCGTTCTGGGCCCAGGTGAGCCAGAAGGTGCTGGGGCCCCTGCTGCCGCAGCTGGTGGGGCGGCGGCGCTGGTTCGTCTCCCCCGACGGCGAGCTGAGCCGCATCCCATTCACGGCGCTGCCGGCTCCCACCGGGGGCCCGAACGGGGCAGCCTCCGACTCCGCTCCCACCCTGGGCCAGCAGGTGCAGCTGCGGGTCCTCACCAGCGGCCGCGACCTGCTCAGTCTGCGCAGTCCCGGGCCTGGGGGCCAGCGTGCCCTGGTGCTCGCCGCCCCCGATTTCGGTGGCCCGGGCCAGTGGCAGCCGCTGCCGGCGACGGCCACCGAGGGGAGCTGGATCGCCGCACGTCTCGGTGCGGCCCTGTATGAGGGAGCCGCTGCCACCACCACCGTGCTGCAGGAGGCGCGCGGCCCCAGGGTGTTGCACATCGCCAGCCACGGGTTCTTCACCACGGGCAGCGGCG
>JBBQIH010000410.1:0-1928 GCA_038324725.1 Cyanobacteriota bacterium
GGTTGAGCAGATGCTCCTGCAGGGGTGCGAGGGGCGCCAGCTGCCGCTGGCTGGCCAGGGTGGCGGCGTCATGGATGGTGACCGCCGGCAGCAGCAGCAGCAGGAGCAGACCCAGGGGCAGCAGGGTGCGGTGCAGGGCTCCGGTCCAGGGCTGCTCGCGATGGTGGCGTCGATGGCCGCCGCCGAGCAGGTAGAGCCCGTAGCCCAGGGTGAGCAGCGGCAGGGGCGGGGAGAGGCCGATCAGGCCGCTGAGCCGGCCCGATGGCGCTTCGACGCTGGCAAGACTCCCCGCCAGCAGCAGGGTGCCCAGCTCCAGCACCAGCAGCAGCAGCCCCACCAGCCGCAGCTGACCCAGGGAGTAGTCGAGCTGGTGGCGATGCACGATGCCGTCGACCTCGTCGCGGGCGTCCCTGGGCCTTGGGTCGGTCATGGGCGGCCGGTCCTGCTGTCCTTGGGTGGGAACTCTGGCGCGGGCGGCGGGTGTCGGTCTGGCAAGGCAGAGTTGGAGGCACAAACTCCAAAAAGGCGGCGGATTTGGTGGTGGTGGGGCGATTTCTGCAGGAACCTGCCGGAAGTTTTTTCCTGTTCGGTCCCCGTGGCAGCGGCAAGTCGACCTGGTTGCGCCAGGCCCACGGCAGCGCTTACCGGCTCGACCTGCTCGACCCCGAGGCCCAGCGCCTCCACCAGGCGAGGCCGGAACGATTGCGCGACAGGGTGGCCGCCGAACCCGGCATCGCCATGGTGGTGATTGATGAGGTGCAGAAGGTGCCGGCTCTGCTGGATGTGGTCCATGCCCTGGTGGAGGAGCAACCCGGCCTTCGGTTCGTGCTGACCGGATCCAGTGCCCGAAAGCTGCGCCGCGGCAGCTGGAATCTGCTGGCCGGGCGCCTGGTGTCGGCTTCGATGCATCCCTTTCTGGCGGCGGAGCTGGGGGTTGAGTTCAGCCTTGAACGTGCCCTGCGCTTTGGTCTGGTGCCCCTGGTGTGGGAAGCGATCGATCCCGAGCAGACGCTGCGGGCCTATGCCTCCCTCTTTCTCAGGGAGGAGGTGCAGGCCGAGGTGCTTGTGCGCGATCTCGGCGGCTTCGCCAGGTTCCTCGAAGCGATCAGCTTCTCCCATGGCTCCACCCTCAACCTGTCCGCCGTCGCAAGGGAATGCCAGGTGGGCCGCAAATCCGTGGAGAGCTACTTGGCCATTTTAGAAGATCTGCTGCTGGCCTTCCGGCTGCCGGTCTTCAGTCGGCGGGCCAAGCGCCAGGTGGTGGCCCATGAAAAATTCTTCTATTTCGATGCCGGTGTGTTCCACTCGCTGCGGCCGGCTGGCCCGCTCGACTCCCCTGCTGAGATCGAAGGCATGGCCCTGGAGGGATTGGTGGCCCAACACCTGCGGGCCTGGATCGCCTACCGGCGCAGTGGCGATCAACTCTTCTACTGGCGCACCAAGGCGGGCCGGGAGGTGGATTTTGTGGTCTACGGACCTGGCAGCTTCACGGCTCTGGAGGTGAAACGCAGTCGCCAGGTTCACTCCGTGGATCTGCAGGGACTGAAGGCTTCCAGGCTGACCATCCGGAAGCCACGGTGGCCCTGCTGCGCATGGGCAAGGAACCGCTGCGGATCGATGGGATCCTCTGCCTCCCCTGCGGGGATTTTCTCCGGGGGGTGGATCCGCGGCAGCCGCTGCCGATCCATTGATCAGCGGGCTTCAAGCCAGGTCTGAAACTCAGCCGGCGTGAGGATCAGCAAGGGTGGCAGCTGGTTCTTCATGGCAAGCAGATCACCATCTCCACGGACGAGCACCGGCACGCCTGCCGCCAGGGCCAGATCGAGAAACACCTGATCCTTGCCGTCACGGACCTGGTGCAGACAGGGCTCGATGGGGCCAGCATGCGTTTCACACCAAGGCAGCACATCCCCCAGCAGCCGATCGAT
>JBBQIH010000411.1:0-1913 GCA_038324725.1 Cyanobacteriota bacterium
CCGGGATCCGTGCCGCCCGGGAATTCGGTGTGTGCTCGCCCCTGGCCGAGGCCGGCATCGACAAGGCGGGGGTGCGCCAGCTCTCCCGTGCCCTGGGGCTGCCTTGGTGGGACAAGCCCGCCCAGCCCTGCCTGGCCTCCCGGTTTCCCTATGGCGAGCCGATCGACGCCCCCCGGCTGGCCCGGGTGGCCGCCGCCGAGGACTGGCTGCGCCAGCGCGGCTTTGCCGAACTGCGTGTCCGCAGCCAGGGAGAGACAGCCCGCATTGAAATCCCCGCTGCCGGCTTGCCGGCGGCGCTGGCGTGTCTGGCCCATGGTGAACTGCGCCCCCAGCTGGTGGGGGCCTTCAGGGAGCTTGGCTTCACAGCCGTGGCCCTGGACCTGGAGGGGCTGGTGAGCGGCAAGCTGAACCGCTCTCTGCAGGGGCATCGGGGCAGACCGACACCCTGATTGGCCCCTGCCCCTGCGCTCAGGCGCTGGCCAGGAGAGGGTCCCTCTGGCTGTCGATCAGGGCCTCGGGCGTCTCGCGGCGGAAGCTGGTGAGCTTGTGTCGGCCGGACCCCAGCTTCTCCCACAGGACCTGGCAGGCCCTCTCGGGCATGGTGTGGTCACCGCAGGTGAACACATCCACGGCCGCATAGCCAGATTCGGGCCAGGTGTGGATGGAGATGTGGGATTCCGCGAGCAAGGCCAGGCCGGTGACGCCCTGGGGTTCGAAGCGGTGGGTGATCAGGTTGAGCAGGGTGGCACCAGCGCGTTTGGCTGCTGTCGTGATGGTGTCCCTGAGGAAAGCTTCGTCGTCGAGCCTTGCGCAATCGCAGTCGTAGAGCTCGAGGATGCAATGTTTCCCTACCGCGTCGGTGGTGTCGCCTGGAGAGGAGACGGGTCGTGCAATGGCGTGGACGGGGGAGGCGGCGGGCTTCCATCCCGGGTTGGGATGCAGGCTGGAGAGGGTTTGGTTCATCGAATCCGGGTAAACACAACTCACCATACGCGCTGGGAGCGCGGGTCAGTTGTGCGCTAGGTCGCCTGCGGCGACAGGGGGATCGGGCCTCAGGCCACCAGGGCGCCGCCATGGAGCTCCACCACCTGGCTGTGGGCCCGCCAACCGCTGCTGAAGGCTTCCACATGGGTGGCGCTGACCAGGCACTGGTGGCCGTCACCCACCGCCTCCAGCAGCAGCTGCTGGCGACCCGGGTCAAGCTCGGCCAGCACGTCGTCGAGCAGCAGCAGCGGCGGCTGACCCACCACCTGGCCCACCAGGTCGAGCTCCCCCAGCTTCAGCGCCAGCACCAAAGTGCGCTGCTGGCCGGCGGAGCCATAGCGCCGCGCGGCCTGGCCGCCGATCAGCAGCGCCACCTCGTCCCGGTGGGGACCCACCTGGCACTGGCCGAGCCGTTCCTCCTCGGGACGCTGCTGACGCAGCTGTTCCGCCAGGGCCTGGCGCCAAGGTCCCTCCTCGTCGCTGGTCCCGGTCATCTGGGTGCCGCTGATGTAGTCGAGCTGGAGGAGTTCAGCAGCTCCGCCGATGCGCTGCTGCCAGGCCACCGCCAGCGGCTCCAGGCGCCGCAGGGCCCGCTGGCGCCGCCGATGCAGGCGGGCGCCGACCAGGGCCATCTGTTGATCGAAGGCGTCCAGCAGCTCCTGCCGCGCTCCGGCCGCCAGGCCCCGGCGCAGCAGCTGGCTGCGCTGTCGCAACAGCCGTCCGTAGCGGCTCAGCAGGGCGCCGTAGACGGGTTCGAGCTGCAGCACCACCCGGTCCAGCCACTGGCGCCGCAGAGCGGGCTCCCCCCGCACCAGGTCAAGGTCGAGGGCGCTGAAGCCGACACAGCGCAGGGGGCCGATCAGGTCAAGCTGTCGCTCCAGCCGTTTGCCGTTGCGGAACGCCTGGCGACCGCCGCTGCGGCGCAGCTC
>JBBQIH010000412.1:0-1907 GCA_038324725.1 Cyanobacteriota bacterium
GCAGAGGCCGTGAGCTCAGCGCTGCGGTTGGCCAGACTCCAGTCCTGATCCTTGCCATCACTGAGCCGCAGGGGTCGGGCGTGGTCCAGGGTCAGCTTGGGGGACTCCGCATTCAGTCGTAAACGCAGACCCGTGGCCGCGTTGATGTCTGAGCGTTCGTAGAGCATGACGCCGAGGCGGTGCCCCTCGCCGTCATCAAGATTCCAGTTGCCAGCTGTTTCGGCGGCCGAGGCGGCGGCTGGCGAGAGGAGCGAGGCCAGCACGAACAGTCCGACCGCCACGATCCCGGCACGGCTGATGCCGACAAGGCGGTGCCAGGGTGTCTTCACCATGGATGCGAATAAAGAAAGAATTCTTTTCATTATTCTGAGGTGCTCTGCGGGGACGTCATCAACCTAATCAGATCGCTTGATGCGACGCAGACGGATATCCAGAGCTTGCGCAGGTGCGCACCTTCATTAGCGTGGACAGCAAAACCCCATGGTCCGCCTGGCGTGTCACTCTTTCAGGTGACCGCTGTCAGAGAGCCTCGATCTGCGCCGGTAGCCCCGATGCTGCAGATGGAGACATACGTGCAGCACGATTGCATGGCTTTTGCACATGAACACTTCATTGGATTGCATTCCTTGTCTGCTGCGCCAGTCATTGGACGCTGCCCGTCTGGTCACCGCCGATGCATCAATCCATGAACGTCTGCTCAGGGAGGCGCTGCATTGGGCCGAAGGCATGGACCTGACAGCATCACCTCCTGCGATGGCGCAGTGCCTGCACCGACGTCTTCGGGAGATGACGGGCGTGGTCGACCCCTACCGCGAGACAAAGGTCTGGCAGAACAGCGTCGTGATGGAGATGCTCCCGTTGCTTGAGGCTGAGGTGAAGGCGTCCGGCGACCCCCTCCTGATGGCCGCCCGCCTGGCGATCGCCGGCAATGCCATCGATATGGGCAGCAACGGCCAGCTCACGGAGCAGGATGTGCGGCAGGCCCTGGAGAGGGCTCTGATGGATCCATTCCATGGCGATGTGGAACAGTTCCGTGCGGCCGTCGTCAAGGCTGAAACGATCCTCTATTTGGCCGATAACGCGGGTGAAATCGCTCTTGATCGCCTACTGATTGACCAGTTGCTACCCAGGACAATCACCCTGGTTGTACGGGGATCACCGATCCTCAATGATGCCACTCAAGACGATGCCAAGTGGGTGGGGCTTGATCAGATCGTGCAGGTCATTGACAACGGCTCGGATGCCCCGGGAACCATCCTGCTGGACTGCAGCCAGGACCTGCGCGATCGCTTTGCTGCCGCCGACCTGATCATCGCCAAGGGGCAGGGAAACTATGAATCCCTGAGTGACGAGCCAGGGCAGCTCTTTTTTCTCTTCAAGGCGAAATGTCGCGTGATCGCTGCGCTTGTCGGCCAGCCCATCGGCACCCAGATGCTGCTCAAGTCTCGCGGCGTGCCAGCCCCAGGGCACGCACCAGGGGCCCGAAGGGCTTGAGGAAGCGGCTCTCGTGCAGGCGCCCCTTGAGCACCCGGTGCCAGTTCACCCAGGGGAACACCCGCGTTTCCACCAGGAACATGCTCCAGCGCTCCTTGGTGGGATCCACCAGGAACGAGCTCACCGGCTGCAGGCTGTAGTCGAACTCCTCCATCACCACGTCGTGGAAGCTGGTGATCAGGGGGCAGGCGGTGTAACCGTCGTAGCGGGCTTGCAGCGGTCCGCCATCGAGCTGGGCCAGCAGGTTGGCCACCAGTACCGGAGCCTGGCCGCGCACGGCCGCCAGGCTCTTGGCGGTGGGCAGCGAACTCACGTCCCCGAGGGCGAACACGTCGCCGTAGCGCTTGTGCTGGCAGGTGAATCGATCGACCTCCACCCAGCCCCCCGGCCCGGCGATCGCCAGGGGGCTGGCG
>JBBQIH010000413.1:0-1872 GCA_038324725.1 Cyanobacteriota bacterium
GGGGGCTGGCGGCGGTGAGCGTGGGTCTGGTGGTAGGCCGCTGGTTCAGGCGCTGAAGGCCTTGCGGGGCGAGATGGGGTAGGGAATGCGCCGGTGGCGCATGCGCCGCCAGACCCGCACAAAAGCCCGGATCACCAGTTCCAGCTCGGCCCGGGAGATGCCGCTGCCATCGAGCTGGCCATCGTTCTGTCGGGCTTCGACGAGGCGTCGCACCATCGCCTGGGCCTCCGCCTCACTGGTGCCCGGGGGCAGGGAGCGCAGGGCGGCCTCGCAGCCATCGGCCAGCATCAGGATCGCCGTCTCGCGGCTGCGGGGGGCAGGGCCGCGGTAGCGGAACTGCTCTTCCCTGACCGTTGGATCCCGCTCCTTGGCCTGATACAGGAAGTACCCCATCTTGAGCCTGCCCTGGTGCTCGGGGATGAAATCCGCCAGGGGGCGGGGAAGCCGGTAGCGACGGGCCAGCTTGAGGCCCTCATCGACATGGGCCTGGAGGATGGCGGCGCTGGCGAAGGGATCGTCGAGTTCGTCGTGGGGGTTGGCGCCGTTCTCCTGGTTCTCGATGAACCAATGGGGGCCATGAAGCTTGCCGACATCGTGATACAGGGCTCCGGTGCGGATCAGATCCACATCGGCCTGGATGGCGCGGGCCCCCTCCTCCGCCAGGCCGCAGATCATCAGGGTGTGCTCGAAGGTGCCCGGCGCCTCCATCGACAGTCGCCGCAGCAGGGGACGTTCCAGGTCGGCCAGTTCCATCAGCCGGGCCCGGGTGAGCAGGCCGAAGAAGCTTTCCACCAAGGGCGCCAGTAGCAGACCCGCCATCAGCAGCCCCGTCACCAGCAGGGCTTCCTGGAGCAAATCACTGCCGCTGAACGGTCCCGGGGTGGTGTCCAGGGCGCGGAGGTTGAACATCTGGATCAACAGCCACTGCAGCAGCACGGCACCGACCGGGAGCAACAGGGCCAGCTGCAGCAGCTGGGCCCGGTTGCGTTGGCGCCCGGCAAGCACGGCCGCGATCGCCGCCACCAGGGCCGCCACCCCCAGCTGGTGCACCAGCAGGCCCTGCACCGGCACGGGCCAGAGCATGGCGGCCACGGCCAGCCAGGCCAGGCCGGCCGCCGTGCCCAGGCCCTGGGAGAGGAGCAAGGTGGGGGGGACCAGCAGGGCCAGGGGGCTCACCTGGTTACCCAGCCAGAGCTTGCACCCCTGCACGAGCACCAGCATCGCCAGTGCCAGCAGGGCCTGACGCGGTTCGAGACTGGCCCGCCAGCGGCGCATCACCAGCAGCATCACGCCGCAGGCGGCGAGGGCTTCACTGAAGCGGACCAGCCAGGCCACGGGGCGGGGTCGGTGATTGACCAGGTCGAAATGTTCCAGCACATCGAAGGACTGGGGGCTGATCGCCTCCCCCTGACGGGTGATCAGGTCGTTCTTGCGGACCCGGATCGTGGGCAGCCCCTGGCGGGTGAGCAGGTCTTCGATCCGCCGCTGGCTGAGGAAGCTGTCACCGCGCAGGTTGGTGCGTCCCTGGAGACTGCTGGCCAGCAGGCGGCTGCCCAGGCTGCGGGCCGGTGGTTGGAGGTTGTTGAGCTGGAGCACCGCGGCCTGCAGCAGCTGACCCTCCGAAAGGCTCGCCACGACCCCTTGGCTGAGCATGCGCATCTGGGCCTGGCGCAGGGAAATCTTCCAAGCCACCAGCTGGGGCGGCGTGAGCCCCGTCAGCCAGAGACGTTCATCTTCGGTGAGATTGAGCGAATCGGGCCGGGGCTGGTCATCGGCCACCTTCTCGCGCACATTCTGCAGCCGCTGCTCCAGCCCCTGCACCAGGGCCTCGCTGGCCTGGGGGTCGACCACCTGCACCTGGCTGCGGGGCAG
>JBBQIH010000414.1:0-1867 GCA_038324725.1 Cyanobacteriota bacterium
CCTTTCTGCCGGTGCCAGCAGCCTGGCGCCCCTGGTCCTTCTGCCGTTGGCGACGCCGGCTCAGGCGGCCCCGGTGTGCTCCTTCCTGACCCCCATCGGCGCCAACAGCACCAGTCCGGTGGTGGCGAAATCGGTGGGTCCGGGCAAGGCCATCGGCAGGACCAACTGGAACACCGACTTCATCGTCGACCAGCCCTATGGCAGCTACAAATTCTTCTTCACGGCCAATTCCTCCGACGCCAATGCCCAGTACCCCGTGGAGGGGTACATGAAGTTCACGGATGGGAGCAACCTCCAGGTGATCAACCAGACCATGAATCACCCGATCGGAACTGGCCGGATGTTCGGCCCCTTCCCCGCCATTCCCGGCAAAGCGGCCAGCCAGATGAATTTCAAGGTAGGCGCGAGCAACGACCCTGGGGCCCTGGGGTTCAGCTACCGCATCTCCGTGCAGGGTTGCCGCTAGGCAACCAGGGCCATCGAGGCCTCGGATTCCTGCAGAGCCAGCCGCTTGAGGATCGCCACCAGGGCCCCCAGCTGGGGGCCCTCCAGGTGGAACAGACCCTGTTCGGCGCTGGTCTGGAAGCCACGGGCCGCCAACACCTCGTGAACGGCCTCGCAGATCGCCCGGGCCTGGAGCTCGGATTCGACGGCACACATCTGCACCGATTCAGAAAGGCCGCCGGGAGTGTTGGGGCTGGGCTTGATCTCCAGCCGGTACCAGCGCCGTCCATCCGGCATCGCTTGGGCCGTGAGATGCAGGAAGCGGTGACAGGCGACGAGACGTCGGTCCACAGCCCGACCCAGCAACAACGCCAGGTCACCATCGTGTTCGTCGCCAAGGCCGATCTGGGCATGGAAGGCGGCTTCCAGGCGCTGTTGCTCGGCATCGGTGGCTTCCCTCAGGCCGCGGCACGCTTCGGAGCGGAGGTGCTCCTGCCAGCCATGGGCCACGAACACCGGCAGCAGACTGATGTCATCAGCGTCGAAGGCCCGCACCAGGTTGCTCGGCAGGGTCGCGGCGCTGCCGTCAGCGGCATGGCGGAGCAACCATTCCTGCAGGGCCGTCGCTGGTTCTGCCATGTCGCCAACCTTTTCTCAACTTGCATTAACCCTAACTTCATTTTGGCCCTTCGCCACTTTCGAGGAGCCACAGGGCCAGGCCACCGCCTCGGCCCCGGGCCGCCAGCCACCCGAGGGACTCCCCCGTCCAGGGCTGCCCCACGACAGGCGCTGGGTGTTCGGCGGCAATCAGGGCGAAGAACGGTCGGCGCAGCGGGTCAGGCGGGGGCAGCGCACGCTGGATCAGCACCCGTCCACCCAGCAGCAGCAGCAGCCGGTCGAAGCTGAAGACGAGCAGGGGACGGCGGCCCTGCAGCCGACCAAGGCCTTCGAAACGCAGCTCGAGGGCACCGAGGCGCACGCTGTTCACCATCCGCAACCCCTCACAGCCTGCGGCCTCCTGGTCTGGCGCCAACTGCAGGCGGGCCGCCAGTCCACGCAGCACGGTGGCACCGATCGCGGCCGGCAGGAGGCTTCCTTTGCTCCAGACGCGCTCCAGTCGCCAGGAGCCAATCAGCGCAGCCTGGCTCAGACCGCTGCCCTCCTGGCGGCAGCGTCGTTCACGCTCCAGCAACTGTTGGGCATCGGGGATCACGGCAGAACGGCTCCAGCAGCAGAATGCCAACGGTAGGAAGAGCCAGCCGCCAAACGCCCGGGCTCGGTTGCAATCTCCAGCTGCTATTGAGAATCGCTTGCAAAAGGGGCGGTGAAGCGTCTAGGTTGCGAGCAGTTCGCAATAAGGGCGCTCCTTGCCGATGCGCTACCGCTTCCTCCCCGATGACCCCGTCAGTGCCGTGCGCATGCC
>JBBQIH010000415.1:0-1856 GCA_038324725.1 Cyanobacteriota bacterium
AGGCCGCCGTTTTCGCGCGGTTCGACCGTGCAGGTGGCATAAACCAGGCGGCCGCCGGGGGCCAGCAGGGGCAGCAGCGCCTCCAGCAGATGGCGCTGGAGGGACACCAGGCCGTCGATGGCGTCGGGGGTGATGCGCCAGCGGGCATCCGGGTGGCGGGCCAGGGTGCCCAGGCCGGAGCAGGGGGCATCGAGCAGAACGCGATCGAAGCAGCCGCACCAATGGGGCTTGGCTGCAGCGAGGGCGGTGGCATCGAGGGCCAGGGAGCGGATCGAGGTGAGTCCGAGGCGCTCGGCATTGCGATCCAGGCGCCGCAGCCGGGCCTCGGAGCGATCCAGCGCCCACAGCTCACCGACGTCGCCGGTCAGCTCCGCCAGGTGGGTGCTCTTTCCGCCCGGGGCGGCGCAGGCATCGAGGATCCGCTGGCCGGGCTGGGGATCAAGCAGCGGGGCGATGGCCTGGGCACTGCGGTCCTGCACGCACCACAGCCCCTCGCCGTAGCCGGGCAGGTCACGGGGGTCGCCCACCCGCTCCAGCAGGGTGAGGCCGTGGGGTGCGTCGGGCAGGGCGCGGGCGGCCACACCGGCGGCCGCGAAGCGCGCCAGCAGGTCGTCGCGCGTGGTGCGCAGGGGGTTGGCGCGCAGGTCGAGGGCAGGGACAGCGTTGCAGGCCAGGGCGAAGGCCTCGGCCCGCTCTGGCGGCAACCAGCCCAGCAGCGCGGCGCTGAGCCAGGCGGGCAGGGAGCGGCGCAGGGCCAGGGCGGCGGCGGCCTCGGCGGGTAACGGCAGCCCGTCCCAGGGGTCGTGGCAGGGTGGCGTGCCGGCTGGCTGCTCGCGCCGCCGCAACAGGGAGCGCAGCATCCCATTCACCACCGGCGCCAGCCGGCCCAGACCAACGCGCTTGGCCAGGGCCACGCTGGTGCTCACCGCCGCCGCCGCCGGCACCCGATCACTGAACAGCAGCTGGTAGAGCCCCACATGCAGCAGCCAGCGCAGGGCCGGCGGCTGGCGCAGGGCGGACACCTTGCCGAGGGCGTCGATCCAGCCATCCAACAGCAGCCGCTGGCGGATGGCGCCATAGGCAATCTCGGTGGCCAGGCCGCGGTCGGCCGCCGACAGGCCGCCGCCGGCGCGGGCCAGGGAGGCCAGCTCGCGCTCCAGGGCGGCATCGGCATAGGCGCCGGCCGCGACGGCCTGGAGCACCTGCCAGGCCAGCTGCCGGGAAGCCAGGCCGGGCATGGTGTCGCCGGGGACGGTGTCGCCGGGGAGAGTGTCGCTGGCGTGAATCGGCGGGCTCCCGGGACGGTTCACTCCTTTGTACAGGAGGGCTCGGCCAGCTCCAGCGGTGGCCGCCAGCGGTGCCGGGCCAGGGGCAGGCGGCCGTCGGCGGCCACAGCGATGCCTTCGGCCAGCAGCAGCTGCCGCTGCATCCAGTCGCTGCCCTCCCGGCCGGGGCTCATCGCAATGCGCCCCTGGGCATTCACCACCCGCTGCCAAGGCACCTCCGACGGCAGCGGCAGCCGCCGCAGGGCCCAGCCCACCTGACGGGCGCAGCCGTAGGCGCCGATCAGCTCCGCCACCTGGCCGTAGGTGGCCAGCTGGCCGTGGGGGATGCGGCGCACCATGGCGTAGACGCGGCTGTCGAAGGGACGCTCCTTGACAGCAGCAACCCTGGGCATGGCGGCGACGGTGGCGGCGAAGCGGGCAAGGTTGATGATGGCGTTTTACCAGGCCCATGCCGCTGCTGCCCCGCCGCTTCGAGCGCCTGCGCGCGGTGCTCGATCGCCGCATGGGCGATCTGACGGTGCTGCTGGAGCATGTGGACAAGCCCCACAACCTCTCGGCGATCCTGCGCAG
>JBBQIH010000416.1:0-1840 GCA_038324725.1 Cyanobacteriota bacterium
CCGTGGCCCCCGGCCGCTCGCCATTGGCCCCCTGCAGCTGGGGGATCAGGTCGTGGCCGTGGAACAGGTTGTCGCCCAGCACCAGGGCCGCCGGGGCACCGTCGAGGAAATCGGCGCCGATCAGGAACGCCTGGGCCAGCCCATCGGGGCTCGGCTGAACTGAATAGCGGATCTCCATGCCCCAGGGCGATCCATCCCCCAGCAAGCGCTCGAAGGCCGGCCTGTCGGTGGGGGTGGTGATCACCAGCACCTCGCGGATGCCCGCCAGCATCAGCGTGCTGAGCGGGTAGTAAATCATCGGTTTGTCGTACACCGGCACCAGCTGCTTGCTGACGGCGGTGGTGAGGGGGGCCAGGCGCGTGCCGCTGCCCCCCGCCAGGATGAGTCCCTTGCGGTTCATGGCTGTTGCTTGGGCAGGGCCGCCATCAGGCTGCCCATCTCCAGGGCCTGGAGGCCGTAGCTCCAGCCCAGGTTGCTCTTGATGCCGGCCCGCTCCAGGGCCTGCTGCAGGGTGTCGGTGGTGAGCACCCCGAAGATCACCGGCACGCCGGTGTCGCGGGCCACGGCGGCCACGCCCTTGCTCACCTCCGCCACCACCACATCGAAGTGGGGCGTGTCGCCCCGGATCACCGCCCCGAGGGTGATCACCACCTGGTAGCGGCCGCTGGCGGCCAGCCGCTGGGCCACCAGGGGGATCTCGAAGCTGCCCGGCACCCAGGCCACGTCGAGCTGGCTGCTCTCAGGGCCCACATCAATGCCGTGGCGGGAGAGGGAATCGAGGCAGCCGCTGAGCAGCTTGCCCGTCACCAGATCGTTGAAGCGGGCGATCACCAGGCCGATGCGCAGACCGGCGACATCGGTGAAGCGACCTTCGAAAACCGTCAAGGGATCAGACCACGTAGAAGCTCACGACCCAGTTGAGCAGCATCCGGGCCTCCTCCGCCAGCGCCGGGGCGTCTCCAGGGGGATCTCCCCGGCAGGCCCCCTACGATCAGGGCGCTCCAGGCGGCGGGCCCATGGCCAGGGAAGTGCAGCAGCAGCTCCCGCTCAGCGACGACGCCAGCCTGCAGGGCGACCTGTTCGGGGGCGCGCCGGCCCCGCCGGCGCCCGAGCCCGATGGCGAGGGCGGCCTGGATGACCAGAGCCTGCTCGCCGATGCCAGCGCCCGGCCCCGGGCCCGGCGGCGGCGATCGGCGACACCGGAGCCCGAGCCGGCCAAGGGCGAGAGCCCGGAGCCCGATGGCGACCTGCCCCGCTGGCACCACCATTCCCTGGTGGACCCCGCCGCGCTCACCCCGGTGCTGCGCCACTACGTGGAGCTGAAGGCGGCCCATCCGGACCGGGTGCTGCTCTACCGCCTCGGCGACTTCTTCGAATTCTTCTTCGAGGACGCGATCCTGCTCTCGCGCCTGCTGGAGCTCACCCTCACCGGCAAGGACGCCGGCAAGGTCCTGGGCCGGGTGCCGATGGCGGGCATCCCCCACCACGCCGCCGAGCGCTACTGCGCCGACCTGGTGCGCCGCGGCCTCAGCGTCGCCCTCTGCGACCAGCTGGAGGCCACCCCCGCCAAGGGAGCCCTGCTGCGCCGGGGCATCACCCGGGTGCTGACCCCCGGCACCGTGCTGGAGGAGGGAATGCTGGCAGCCCGCCGCAACAACTGGCTCTGCGCCGTGGTGCTCGACGGCGACGGCAGCCATGCCGGCCGCTGGGGCCTGGCCGTCGCCGACGTCAGCACCGGCGAATTCCGGCTGACCGAACGGGACGGCAGCGGCAGCCTGCACCAGGAACTGCTGCAGCTGGAGCCCGCCGAGGTGGTCTGGCCCGGCCAGGGGGAGGCACC
>JBBQIH010000417.1:0-1836 GCA_038324725.1 Cyanobacteriota bacterium
GCGGCGGCCGGCCCTCCAGCAACGATCTGGTGCAAACGCTGCTGGCTGGACGCACCCTGCTGGTCGAGTCTCCCGAGCACCTGAGCCAGGTGGTGGACGTGCTGGAGAGCTACGGCGAGGTGCTGGATGCCTACAGCATCAATCTGATCTACCAGGCCGAGAAGCAGTTCCTGAATCCCTTCCCGGTGTTCCGCTTCCTCGATGGCGACCACAGTCCGGCGAAGATCTGGCGCCACCTGCTGCACGACCGGATCAACTTCGAGTATGCGGAGTACTGCCAGAAGGCGATGCTCTGGCACGGCACCGGTGGCCTCGATGCCTACCTCGACAGCGAGGCTTTTGCGGCCAACTGCGCCGCCATTGTGGCCCGCAAGACCCGCCGCGACCCCCTGCTGGCGGCGCTCAACCCGCTGTTCCCCCAGTTCCTGAGTGAACTGATCCGCTCGGCGGCCACCACCCATGCCCTCGGCCAGTTCTGGCGGGTGATGAGTGATCTGTTCATCGATCTGGCCCGGGCCGAGAGGGACGGGCGGGTGAGCTCGATCGACGCGGTGGTCAATTTCATCAGGCAGGGCCTGGTGGCGGCGGCGGGGGCCCCGATCACCTATGCGGTGGACATCGCAGGCACCCGTTGCTGGGTGCTCCCCCCCGAGGCGGGTCTCACCTTCCTGATGGATGTGGCCGTGCCCTACGTGGAAGCGGTGTTCCTGCGCGGCACCCCGTTCCTGGGCACGGTGTCCTTCAACGCCCAGGCCCAGCAGATCTCCCCCGACCAGGCCCAGTTCATGTACGGCGCCCTCTACGCCGACCCCCTGCCCACCATGGGCTCGGGGATCCCGCCCAGCCTGCTGATGCAGGACATGTACCGCCACCTGCCCGAGCGTCTGCACCAGAGCTACCTGGCCGGCATCCGCGGTGCCGGGGACGTGCGGGTGAAGATCTGCATGACGTTCCAGAAGGCGATGTTCTGCGTCACCAATGCGGCCATCGCCGGCACCTTCCCCCATCCACTCGGCAGCGATGTCCCGGCGGAGCAGGCGGCCAACCGGGCCCACGCCGCCGCCTGGGCCGCCCGGCTCTGTGTGGCCCGCACCGACTGCCTCGACGCTCCTGGCTGATCTAGGGTCAGAATCATGGATCAGCCCTGGACCCGGCGGCCCCGACCCGATCGGCTTGAGCGCCGCATCGAGTTCGACGACTACGAACGCACCCGCACCTTCCTGGAGCGCCTGAACAGCCTCTCGGAGCAGGAGGGCCGCTTCCCCGACATCAGCTTCGGGCGCACCTACGTGAACCTCACGCTGCGCGCCGAAGCGGAGGAGGACCCGATCGGCGAGCCGGAGGAAACCTTCGCCAAGGCCGTCGATGGTCTCCTCTAACGACGACGCTGCCGAGGCTGCCGCGGCGGCCGTCCCCCAGGAATCGATGCTGGTGGACCTGCGGGAGGCCTACGACGCCGCCGGCATCAAGGAAGGGCTTGACCAGCTCGACCGGGAACTGATCGGCCTGCGCCCGGTGAAGGCCCGGATCCGGGAGATCGCCGCCCTGCTGGTGATCAACCGGGCCCGCACCCAGGTGGGGCTCGACACGGCGCCCCCCAGCCTTCACATGTCGTTCACTGGCCGGCCTGGCACCGGCAAGACGACGGTGGCAGCGCGGATGTCGAAGATCCTGCACGGGCTCGGTTACGTCCGCAAAGGCCATGTGGTGACGGCCACCCGCGACGATCTGGTGGGCCAGTACATCGGCCACACCGCCCCCAAAACCCGGGAGATGCTCAAAAAAGCGATGGGCGGCGTGCTGTTCATCGACGAGGCCTACTACCTGTACCGGCCC
>JBBQIH010000418.1:0-1798 GCA_038324725.1 Cyanobacteriota bacterium
AGGATGATGCAGGCGAAGGCGCCCAGGTTCATGAACAGATAGGCCGCCATGTAGAGCACCATCGCCGAGAAGCCATCTTCGGTGCCACACACCAGGCCGATCATCACGAAACCGGCCTGGCCGATGGAGCTGTAGGCCAGCATCCGTTTCATCGAAGTCTGGGCCAGGGCCACCACATTGCCCAGCACCATGCTCAGCACCGCCAGCACGGTGAACAGGAACTTCCACTGGGCATCGAAGCTCTCGAAACAGCCCACCAGCAGCCGCACCGCCAAGGCGAAACCAGCGGCCTTGGAGCCCACCGACAGAAAGGCGACCACCGGCGTGGGGGAACCCTCATAGACATCGGGGGTCCACTGGTGGAACGGAACCGCGGCGATCTTGAACGCGACGGTGGCCAGCACGAACACCAGGGCCAGGGCCGTGATCGGAGAGGCGCTGGTCTGCAGGGCCAAACCGATGGTGGCCAGGCTGGTGGCACCGCCGCTGAGGCCGTAAAGGAGCGAGGCGCCGTACAGGAACACCGCCGCGGCGGCCGATCCCACCAGCAGATACTTCAGGGCCGCCTCGGAACTACGGGCATCCCGCTTCATGTACCCCGCCAGCAGATAGCTGGCGACCGAGAGGGTCTCCAGGGAAATGAAGATGCTCACCAGGTCGGTGGAGCCGCACAGAAACATGGCCCCGAGGGTCGCGGCCAGCAGGATCGCGGCGTATTCGCCCATCGGTGTGCCGCTGCGTTCCACATAGCGCCAACTCAGCAGCAGGGAGATCAAGGTGGAGGCGGCCACCACCGCCCGGAAGGCGATGGCCAGGTTGTCGGCCAGGAAGGACCCGAGGAAGGAGGGCTCCAGAGGGCTGTTCCACTGCAGCGCCAGCAACACGAGGGAGGCCCCCAGGCCGCCATAGCAAATGGGCGGCACCCAGCGGCTGGCCGCCTTCTCCCCGGCCAGGTCGACCACGAGGCAGACCACCAGCGTCAACAGGACAGCCACTTCCGGAGCGATCGCCCCGGCGTTCAGCTGCAGGGCCAGGCCGCCGGTGCCCAGACCTGAGGCAATGGCTTCGGCGGCGGAAGCGGCCGTGGTGACGGCGCTCGCTGCTGCCAGAAACAGGACTGACACAGGGATCGGGGAGGCACGCGATGTGGCGGACTGTAGCTGCCATCTGGGGGTTCAGTCTGGTGCCCCGATACCCGCTGGGTCCGCCGATGCGATAAAGAAGGAAGCGGTATCGCGCCTTCCCGTGGCCCACACCCTGGTCATCGTCGAGAGCCCCACCAAGGCCCGCACCATTCGGGCGTTCCTGCCCAAGACCTTCCGGGTGGAGGCGTCGATGGGCCATGTGCGTGATCTGCCCAACAACGCCAGCGAAATACCTGCGGCCCATAAAGGAGAAAAGTGGGCCAACCTCGGCGTCAACACCGCCAACGCCTTTGAGCCCCTCTACGTGGTGCCGAAGGACAAGAAAAAGGTGGTGAAGGAGCTCAAGGACGCGCTCAAGGATGCCGACCAGCTGCTGCTGGCCACGGACGAGGACCGGGAAGGGGAGAGCATCAGCTGGCACCTGCTCCAGCTCCTGGGGCCGAAGGTGCCGGTGAAGCGGATGGTGTTCCACGAGATCACCAAGGAGGCGATCGGTCGCGCCCTCGACCAGACCCGTGACCTCGACATGGAGCTGGTCCATGCCCAGGAGACCCGCCGCATCCTGGATCGCCTGGTGGGCTACACCCTGTCGCCCCTGCTCTGGAAAAAGGTGGCCTGGGGCCTGTCCGCCGGACGGGTCCAATCGGTGGCGG
>JBBQIH010000419.1:0-1778 GCA_038324725.1 Cyanobacteriota bacterium
CAGGGTCAGCTGCTGCAGGGGTCCGGGCGCTGCCGGTTGGGGCAGGCGGGCCCGCAGGCCCAGGGCCGTCAGGGTGAGCAGCAGCTCACTGACGATCGCCTCCGGTCGCTCCGAGCCGATGGCGACCCGGCAGCCGCTGCCCAGGGCGTCGGAGTGGGTGACCAGCTCCTTGAACAGGAAGAACTCCTGCTTGACGCCGAAACGGGCGCCATCGGCCAGACCGCTGCCGGCCAGCAGGGCAAGGGCGCGGCTGGCCAGGGAGCGGGGGCAGTGGCGGAAGCTCACCGCGGCCGCCGCCGGCGCCTCGAACGCCGCCATCAGGCTGAGGCTCCTGGGGGAGAGGAAGGGGTCGATCCAGGCGGTGGTGGGGTCCGGATGCAGGATCAGCCCCCTGGGCTCGACGCCGAGGCTGTCGAGGGGAAGACCCCGTTGGAAGGCCCCGTCACCGAGCTGGTCGAACTGGTGGACCTCCAGGCCGATCGAATGCCAGCGTCCCTCCAGGTCACTCACCTTGAGGTCGATGCGCTCGATGCCGTCCTCCCCGAGGCGGCGCAGGACGTCCTGGGCGGGGGTGGCCATGGCGGGAGGGGGATCGGAAGGCTGCCGCCACGATGGTGCCCCCCCCGGTGGGCCGGTGGCCGCGTAACCGTTTCTGTCAGATTCCCCAGAACCAGCCGCAGCACAGGAATCTGGCGGATTGCGAGTGCTACGTTCCGCTGCAGGTGCGTCGATCCGTTTCGTCCATGCGAGATGCCATCACCGGTCTGATCGGTCGTTACGACCAGCTGGGCCGCTATTTCGATCGCTCCGCGATCGATCGGATTGATGCCTACTACGGCCAGGCGGAGTTGCGGCTCGCCGCCGTCGAACTGATCAACCGGGAAGCGGCCGTCATCGTTCGCGAGGCGGCCCAACGCCTCTGGCTCGAAGACCCCGAGCTGCTCCTCCCCGGCGGCAACGCTTACACCACCAGGCGTCTGTCGGCCTGCCTGCGCGACATGGACTACTTCCTGCGCTACGCCAGCTATGCCCTGGTGGCCGACGACTTCACCATCCTCGACGAGCGCGTTCTCAACGGCCTTGATGACACCTACAAGAGCCTGGGCGTTCCCACCGGTCCCACCGTGCGCAGCATCGCCCTGCTCGCTGACGTGATCGCCGAGATGCTGGCTGATGCCGGCCTGGTGGACACCGGCCTTGTGCGGGCCCCCTTTGAGCACCTCTGCCGTGGCCTCTCCTCCAGCAACGTCCGCGCTCGCTGAGCGGCCATTCCCTAGTCTCAGATCACTTCTGCCGCTCCGCCAGGTCTTGCCTCTCCTCCCAGTGCCTCCCACCGTCAGCAGCACCCACAGGCTCGCTCTGGATCCCATCGCCACCCCGGAGCGGCTGCTTCTCGGTCCTGGCCCCTCCAATGCCCATCCCACGGTGCTGCAGGCCCTGGCCCGCATGCCCATCGGCCACCTGGATCCCCTCTACATCGAGCTGATGGGTGAGGTGCAGGAGCTGCTCCGTTACGCCTGGCAGACCGACAACCGGCTGACCATCCCGATGAGCGGCACCGGCAGTGCCGCCATGGAAGCGACCCTGGCCAACACCATCGAGCCCGGCGACAAGGTGCTGGTGGCGGTGATGGGCTACTTCGGCCAGCGCTTGGTGGATATGGCCGGCCGTTACCGGGCCGACGTCGTCACGATCGAGCGTCCCTGGGGAGAGGCCTTTGACCTGGCCGAACTCGAAGCGGCACTGATCGCCCACAGGCCAGCCATCCTGGCGATGGT
>JBBQIH010000420.1:0-1776 GCA_038324725.1 Cyanobacteriota bacterium
GTATCCGAGCCGGGAGGAGGCCCTCAGCAAGGCGAAGCAACTCGGCTGCGAAGGGGTGCACGCCATGGGCTCGCTCTGGATGCCCTGCAAGGACCATCCGACCCCCTGAAGCTCAGGCCAGCGCCTTGAACATCACCAGGGCGTCCACATCGCCCAGTCGAGGATGGCGAAAGGCCCCCGGCAGCCGGCCGATCGTGCGGAAGCCGTTGCTGCTCCAGGCCGCCACCCCGGCGGTGTTGGTGGCCACCACCAGGTTGAACTGCATCGCCGTGAAACCCCGCCGCAGGGCTTCGTCCTGGGAGTGGCGGCAGAGGGCATGGGCCACCCCCTGGCCACGGGCGGCTTCGGCCACCACGTAGCCGGCGTTCGCCACGTGGGCGCCGAGACACGGCTGGTTGGGCCGCATGTAGTAGGTGCCCAGCAGGACGCCGCTTGCATCGGTGGCCACGAAGGTGGCGGCGGCAGCCTCCACCCAGGCCCGCCGGGCCGCGTCGCTGCCGATCGCCGGGTCGTGGGGGAAGGTCTCGCCGGCCCTGAACACCGGCTTCAGCACCTCCCACAACGCCGGCCAGTCGGCAGGCGCGTAGGCCCGGATGATCAAGCCGCTTGCACCACGATCGCTTTGCTCACCGTACCCGGCAGATTCCGCGACACCGGACACACCTTCATGCGTCGTTCCAAAAAGGCCCGGGTGGGTTCATCCAGTTCGGGCGTCATTGCTCCTTCGGCCGCCTCCAGCCGCACCTGGAACGTGCCGCTCACCGCCTCGATCATCCAGTCGCCGGAGGTGGTCACGCTGAGAAGCCCGTCCACCGCGGCCAGGGGCAGGTGCCGCTCCAGGGCATTGGCCACCAGGTAATGGTGCTGGCACAGCAGCAGCGACAGCAGATACAGCCGAAAGCCGGGGGTTTGCAGGCTGGGCTCCAGGGGCTGCCACGGCTCCTGGTCGCTGGTGCGGAAGTCGACGCTGAGGGCGCCGCCAGCGGCGCCGTGGCGGCTCTGGAGGCGGAACTGGAACAGGAGGTCGGTCATCGCTGCGGAGTGGCGGCGGGGGTGGAGGGGATGGCGGTGCGGAAGGTCGTCTCGCCCGCAGCCATGGAGCTGCGTTGACGCTGGAGGGCTTCGGCGCCCGTGAGCAGGGCCGACCCGACCAGCAGGGCGGCGAAGCCTCGGCGCAGCTGTTGGTCGGACAGGTGGGGGGTCAGGGCCTGGCCGCCGATCGCCCCCACCAGCCCCCCGGTGATCAGGGGCACCAGCAGCGGCAGGCCTGCCGCAGGCCAGTGCCCCAGGGCAGCGAGGGCCACCAGGCTGTTGGTGACGATCAGCACCAGGCTGGTGCCGCTGGCCAGGGGCATCGGCAGACCGGCCAGCAGCACCAGGGCGGGCACGATGGCGAAGCCGCCGCCCACGCCGGCGATGCCGGTCAGCAGGCCCACCAGCACACCCTGAGCCGCCAGCGTCTGGAGGGATCCCCCGGGCCCTGGCGGGGTGTCGTTGGGGGCACGGCCGGTTCTGCGCGAGCGGCGGGTGAGCAACCAGGCGGCCACCAGGGCGGCGGCGGCGAACACGGCCAGCTGGACGGGCTCGGGGATCAGGCCGTGCTTCACCAGAGTGCCTCCGATCCAGCTGCCCGCCAGGGCCGGCACCCCCAGGATCAGGGCGGGCCGTGGGGCCCCCGGGCGCCGGCGCCGGGAGGGGGCGGCGGTGGGCCCCCCCCCCCCGGGCCCCCCGCGGCGGGGCAGGGGGCCCCCCTCCCCGGGGGGGCGCCCCGCGCCC
>JBBQIH010000421.1:0-1754 GCA_038324725.1 Cyanobacteriota bacterium
GGTGGTGGCCACGTAGTGGTCGATCGCCGCCGGGTGCTGCAGCGCCGCGAGGTTGAGGGCCCTCAACACCGCCGGCAGCAGCACCGGCTCGCACTCGAGCAGCTGGGAGACCGCCAGCAGATCCGTGTCGGCGCTGCTGAGCAGCACCACCGGCGCCGGTGGCTGTTCCACGAAGAGGGCCCCGTCGTCCTCTGTCCTGTCCCCGGGTATGGACGCGAGTCGGTGCATGCCCCCATCCTGCCGAACGCGGTGAGAAGATCGCATCGTCGCCACCGCCCTCCATGCACCAGTTCCTGCCCTATGCCTGGTTCGGCGGACAGTGCGTCCCCTTTGCTGAAGCCACCCTGTCGGTGGCCACCCATGCGCTGCATTACGGCACGGGCGCCTTCGGTGGCATGAGGGCCCTGCCCAATCCCGCCGACAACAAGGAGATCCTGCTGTTTCGCGCCGATCGCCACGCCCGCCGCCTCAGCCAGAGCGCCCGGCTGTTGTTGACCGAGCTGCCCGAGGAGACGATCCACAGCGCCATCCAGGCCTTTCTGCAAGCCAACCGACCCACCTGTCCGATCTACCTGCGGCCCTTCGTCTACACAAGCGACCTCGGCATCGCCCCGCGGCTGCACAACATTCAGACCGACTTCCTCATCTACGGCATCGAGATGGGCGACTATCTGTCTCCCGAGGGTGTCAGCTGCCGGATCAGCAGCTGGTGCCGCCAGGAGGATCGCTCCCTGCCCCTGAGGGGCAAGATCAGTGGCGCCTACATCACCAGCTCGCTGGCCAAGACCGAAGCGGTCAAGAGCGGCTTCGATGAGGCCCTGCTGCTCAACAGCCGCGGCAAGGTGAGTGAGGCCAGCGGCATGAATCTGTTCCTCGTCCGGGACGGCGTCCTGATCACCCCCGGCGTCGACCAGGACATCCTCGAGGGCATCACCCGGGCCAGCCTCATGGAGCTGGCGCGATCGATGGACATTCCCGTCCTGGAGCGGGCCGTCGACAAGACCGAGCTGATGATCGCCGACGAGGTGTTCCTCAGTGGCACCGCCGCCAGGGTCACGCCGGTGCGGCGGATCGAATCCACCGATCTCTCCAGCCACCGCCCCGTGATGGAGCGCCTCCGCGACCGCCTCACGGCGATCACGGAGGGCCGCGATCCTTCCTATGACCACTGGGTCACCCGCATCCGCCTCGACGCCTGATGGTCGTTTCCACCGCCATCCACTGCCCCACCGATCGCATCAGCTTCCTCGACTGGTTGCATGGTCCGGAACGTCCCGTGCTTGTCTTCGACGGCGCCACCGGCACCTCCCTGCAGGAGATGGACCTGTCAGCGGAGGATTTCGGTGGCGCAGCCCTGGAGGGCTGCAACGAGAACCTCGTCTTCACCAGGCCGGATGCGGTTCAGGCGGTGCATCGCCTGTTCCTGGAGGCGGGTTGCGATGTGATCGAAACGGATACCTTCGGGGCCGCCTCGATCGTGCTGGCCGAGTACGGACTGGAGGATCAGGCCTTCGCCATGAATCGCCGGGCGGCCGAACTGGCCAGGGAGATGGCCGCCGCCTTCAGCACCCCGGCCAAGCCCCGTTTCGTGGCGGGTTCAATGGGACCCACCACCAAGCTGCCCACCCTGGGTCACATCGACTTCGACACGATGAAGGCCTCGTTCCGGGAGCAGGCCGCCGGCCTGATCGCCGGAGACGTCGACCTGTTCATCGTCGAGACCTGCCAGGACGTGCTGCAGATCAAAGCGGCCC
>JBBQIH010000422.1:0-1747 GCA_038324725.1 Cyanobacteriota bacterium
CCCTGGACAGGCTTGGGCCGTTCCCCGAAGGGGGGAACCAGCCGGGCTCCGAGGCTGAAGGCCCCCGCCAGCAGACCGGCCAGGGCGATCGCCACACTCCATAGCTGAACCGGCCGGAGGGCACCGAGCAGATCAAGCACGGAGAGTTCCGCGGGGTTCAGCCCCTGCAGCCCCGACGGCGGCGCTGACGGTGACCCGGCCCCCGGCTCCAGCGCCAGCACCTTCGCCTTCCAGTCGGCGAGCACGCCGTTGAATTCGTTGGAGACCAATCCTGTCTCGGCCAGGGGAAGTTTCTGCACGTACCAGTCGTAACCCGGCTCCAGCAATCCCTCCGCCTTCAGTCCGTCTTCCACGATGACCAGCAGCGGCAGATGCTTCGCGTAGGCCATCGCCGCTTCGATGTGATTCCACGGTGTCGGAAGCCTCGTGTCGGCCAGAGTCACCTGACGCGGACCACCGCGCCTTTCGAGGCCGGAGGGGAAGTAGCTGCGCTCCAGGGCGATGACGACGATCCCGGAACATTTGTCCATCAGTTCGGTGATGGCCTTCAGCGGTGCATCGGCGCTGAAGGTGTTGCGGCCGACGGTTTTGGGGATCAGGGATTCACTGCGCAGGCGATCCTCGATCGATCGCACGAAGGATTCCTGCTCCGCCGTGGCGGTGGCGCCCACACTCACGAAGACGAGTTTCTCGCCCATGCCACGCCACGCCTCACGTCCCAGACCTTAACGATGCCTGCGCCGATGTCCCGTCCAGCCCCCGGCCCACCGCCAGCGGCCGCCAGCGGCGAGCCGTTCTGGAGCGAGCCGATCGCCGATCTCCTGGCCAGGCTCGGCACGGGGGCAAACGGGCTGAGCTCCGAGGAGGCCGGCCGGCGCCTGCTCAGCGAGGGCCCCAACAGCCTCGCCGCTCCGGCGCGGGGTGGGGCGCTGTGGCTGCTGCTGCGCCAGTTCACCAGCCCGATCATCCTGATCCTGGCCGGCGCGGCCCTGCTCTCCTTCCTGCTGGATTCGCCCACCGACGGACTGATCATCCTGGTGATCGTGCTGATCAGCGGCCTGCTGGGTTTCTGGCAGGAGAACGGCGCCGCCGGCGCCATGGACCAGTTGCTGCGCACCGTTGAGAGCACTGCCCGGGTGCGCCGCGACGGCAGCGAGCAGCCCGTTCCGGTGGCCGAGGTGGTGCCGGGCGATCTGCTGGTGCTCTCGGCCGGCGCCGGGATCCCGGCCGACTGCCGCCTGCTGAAGCAGCGGGACCTCAGCCTCAACGAGGCGGCCCTCACCGGCGAGAGCTTTCCGGTGAGCAAGCACGCGGTGGCCGTGGCCGCCGATGCCCCCTTGGCAGCCCGCACGAACGTGCTGTATTTCGGCACCCACGTGGTCAGCGGCAGCGGCACCGCGGTGGTGGTGCGCACCGGGGCCGCGACACAGTTCGCGGCCATCGCCGAGCGGCTGCGGCAGCGCAGCCCCGAGACGGACTTCGAGCGGGGCGTGCGGCGCTTCGGGGCGCTGCTGCTGGAGGTGACCCTGGCTCTGGTGATCGCGATCTTCGCGGTCAACGTGTACCTGCGCCGGCCGGTGGCGGATTCGTTCCTGTTCGCCCTGGCCCTGGGGGTGGGGCTCACACCCCAGCTGCTGCCGGCGATCATCAGCGTCAACCTGGCCCAGGGCGCCCGCCGGATGGCCGCCCGGCAGGTGATCGTCAAGCGGCTCTCCTCGATCGAGAACTTCGGCAGCATGGCGATCCT
>JBBQIH010000423.1:0-1733 GCA_038324725.1 Cyanobacteriota bacterium
GGTGAAGGTGAGGGCGTTGAAGGTGCTGATCGTGGTGTTCCTGCCGGTGCTCACCCTGGGGGGCACCCTGGGACGCCTTTACGCGCCGATCGCCCTGACGATCGGCGCCACCATCGTGTTCTCCACCTTCAACGCCCTCACCTTCACCCCGGTGGCCGCCAGCCGGTTGCTGCACGCCGAGCGTCGGGAGCCGGCCTGGCTGCTGCGCTGGATCGATCCGCCCCGCCGGGCCCTGGAGCGGCTGGAAGGCCCCTACGACCGGCTGCTGACCCGCGTGCTGGGCTGGCGGCGGCGGGTGGTGGTCGGCCTGCTGCTCGGTCTGCTGCTCACGGGGCTGGCGCTGCAGCAACGGCCCACGGCCTTCATCCCCCAGGAGGACAGCGGCCAGCTGAGGGGTGTGGTGTTGCTGCAGGACGGCCTCGCCCTGCCGCGCACCCAGACGGTGATGGAGCAGGTGCGGGCGGTGGTGGACGAGGAACCGCTGATGCGGTTCGCCAACTTCTACGCCGGTCGCTCCTTCGGTGACAGCTCCCCCAACAAGGGCATCTTCTTCCTGCGGCTGCGGCCGATTGAGGAACGCAACGGCAGCGACCAGAGCGCGGCGGCGGTGGCCGAACGACTCAACAAGCGCCTGCGCCAGACAATCAGCGACGCCACCGTGATCGTGAGCGAATCCCCCACGGTGCGGGGCTTCAGCAGCGAGAGCGGTCTGGAGTTCGACCTGCTCGACACCAGCGGTGGCCGCCTCAGCCTGGGGGAGTTCCAGCAGGAGGCCGAGGCCTTCATCGCAGCGGCCCGCGACACCGGCGCCTTCGAGCAGGTGGGCACCCGCTTCAGCGCCGATGCCCCCCTGCTGCGCCTGATCCCCGACCGGCTGCGCATGGCCTCACTCCAGGTGGATCTCGATGAGCTGGTGACCGTGCTCGGTGCCAGCTTCGGCAGCGACTACGTCAACGACAGCTTCGAAGGCGACCAGGTGCGCAAGGTGATCGTCCAGCTGGAAGGCGGTTCCCGGCGAAACGCCGACGATGTGCTCGCCCTGCAGGTGCGCAACCGGGACGACCAGCTGATCCCCGTTTCCCAGGTCGTGCGGGTGGAGGCGGGCACCGGCCCCACCACGATCAACCACACCCGCCTTGTGCGCTCGATCAGCATTCGGGCCCAACCCGGACCAGGGGTGAGCAGCGGCCAGGCGATCGCCCTGCTGGAGCAGCTGCAGCAGGACAGGGGCAGCACGGCCACCGATCTCGAGTGGGCGGGCCTGGCGCGGGAGGAGGCCAGGGCCGGGGGCGGCAATCTCCAGGTCTTCGCCCTGGCGGTGCTGGTGATGTTCCTGGTGCTGGCGGGCCTCTATGAGAACTTCGCCGACCCCTTCATCATCCTGGCGACGGTGCCGATGGGGGTGCTCGGAGGGGTGCTGGGTCTGGCGCTGCGGGGCCTGCCCCTCGACGTCTACGGCCAGATGGGCCTGCTGGTGCTGGTGAGCCTGGCGGCCAAGAACGCGATCCTGATCGTCGAATTCGCCAACCAGCGCCTGGCCGAGGGACTGCCCCTCGACGAAGCCGTCCACGGCGCCGCCGTCGCCCGGCTGCGGCCGATCCTGCTCACCGCCTTCTCGTCGCTGGCGGGCTTCCTGCCGCTGCTGTTCGCCACCGGCGCCGGCGCCGCCAGCCGCACCAGCATCGGCACGGTGGTGTTCTTCGGGCTCCTGCTGGCCACGGTGCTCACCCTGT
>JBBQIH010000424.1:0-1721 GCA_038324725.1 Cyanobacteriota bacterium
CGATCGCCTTACAGCAACCTCGGCGACGCCGTGATGGGGGCGATGTTCGATGGTTTGCTGGGGCGGCTGCGCACGGGCGGCTGGGAACAGTTGCTGATCGAGGCCGCGCCGGTGCTGACCCCACCCCAGCAGGAAACGGCCTACGCGATGGCGGCCCTGCTGGTGCACACCAACCGCAGTTTCAAGCCGGTGGAGCAGGAGATGCTGAAGCGGTTGGGGGAACTGATCAGCGTGCCGGCCGAGCGCTGCAACCAGATCCTCGAGGTGATGGCGGTGTTGCACCGCGACAGCCTCAAGGGCTGACGCCCCGGCAGCGCTCGCACAGCCCGAAGAATTCCAGCGTGTGATACATCGGCTGAAAGCCGCCGAGGTCCTCGCCGGGAAGGTGCAGGTTGTGCACCGGGCAGTGGCTGAGCACCCTGGTGCTGCCGCAGTCGACGCAGGTGAGGTGGTGCTCGTCCCGTTCCGTCGGGGCGTAGAGGGCCTCGCCGCTGGGCAGGTGGCGGCAGCGCACCAGGCCCCGCTGCTGCAGCTGACGCAGGTGGCGGTAGACGGTGGCCAGACCCATGGCGGCGGGGCCACCCCGCAGCTGGGCGTGGAGATCTTGGCCGCTCAGCTCCCCGTCGGCCTGGCGCAGCTCCGCCAGCAGGGAGGCCTGGCGGGGGGGGAGATCAGGGACGGAGGGGGCCTGCATGGTCCCGTTTCTACCCTGCCGGCAGCCAGATGGCTTGGAGCGCTTCCTGGGCCAGGGGAACGGGGGTGAGGCTGGTGGCATCGATCAGCACCACCTGGGCCGGTGGCGGCGCCCCCTGGGCCTGCTCCAGCGGGCGCAGCACCACGGCCAGTCGGTCGCTGGTGGGGTCGTAGCTGAGGCCGGTGCCGGGTTCCAGCTCCCAGCGGCTGAGGCGCCTGGTGGCCAGCACGCTGCCGCGGCGGTCGAGGTTGATCAGGGTGAGGGCCGGGCGGCCTGACCCTTCGACGAGCATCGCCCAGATCCGCTCGCCGCCGCGGCTGCAGGCCGTGGCCACCAGGGCCTGGGAGCCGATCCAGAGCTGGCGGGGGGCCAGGCCCGGTTCCACCAGCTCCAGGGAGCGGCGGAAGTCCGGCCAGTGGCGCACCAGCAGCGCCCGCCCCGCCCGGGGACAGAAGCTGCTCAGGTCGCGGCTGCCGGGCAGGGTCTGGCGGCGGGGAGGCCGGGGCGGCAGGTCCTGGAGGCTGAGGCCATCGATCTCCGGCACCACCGCCGAGCCGCCTTCCGGCAGCAGCCGCACCGCGCCGCTGGCCTCGAGAGGCAGGTCCTGCGGGCCGCCGCTGGGGGGCCAGAGCTGGAGGCTCACCTGGTCGGGCTGCTCACCGCCGGCCTGGATCAGCAGCTCGCCGCGGCGGTTGGCGCTGATGTGGGCGAAGACCATGTCGGTGGGGCCGAGGGGCTCGGGCGCGCCGGCCTGAACCGGGGAAGGTGCGGCGCTGCCCTGGCGGCCCAGGGGGCGCAGGGGCTGCTGGCGCAGAGGCACCCGCCAGACCCGGAAGCGGCCGGCTTCGGAGCGGGCCACCACCGCCACGGCCTCGCCGTTGCCGAGCGGCTCGAGCATGGTGATCCGTGGCCAGACCGGCGTGATCGGCCGCCAGCGGCCGTCGTGCTCCCGCACCTGCAGCTGCTCGCCGCTGCCCACCGGCACCACCGCCAGCAGCCGGGGGCGCGGATCCCACTGCCAGCGCTG
>JBBQIH010000425.1:0-1692 GCA_038324725.1 Cyanobacteriota bacterium
GAGATCAACACCCTGCTGGGCAACATCAACTGGGCCCGGGCCGCCGAATCCCATCTCGAGGCCGTCTGGGGCGATGCCGCCCGGGACCTGCGGCCCCTGGTCAACGCCGCCTTCAGCGATTCCGCCAACCTCGACGCCACCCTTGAGCTGATGGTGCGCAGCGGCCGGCCGATCACCGACAGCCTGCTCACCCTGGTGCCGGAGGCCTTCCGTGACCAGCCCGAACTCAACGAGCGGCCGGCGATCAAGGCGTTCTACGAATACAGCGCCTGTCTGCAGGAGCCCTGGGACGGCCCCGCGTTGCTGGTGTTCAGCGATGGCCGCATGGTTGGGGCCACCCTCGATCGCAACGGCCTGCGTCCGGCCCGTTACTGCATCACCAACGACGGCTACGTGGTGATGGGATCGGAGACGGGCGTGGTCGAGCTGGAGGAATCCCGCATCATCGAGAAGGGGCGTCTCGGCCCCGGCCAGATGCTGGCGGTGGACATGGAGCAGCATCGGCTGCTGCGCAACTGGGATGTGAAAGAGGAGACCGCGGCGCGGCTTCCCTATGCCGGCTGGCTGCTTGACCATCGCCGCAGCCTCGCCCCCGGTGCCTGGCAGACGAATCGCTCCCTGGGCGACCTGGAGCTCCTGCAGCAGCAGACCGCCTTCGGCTTCACGGCCGAAGACCTTGATCTGGTGATCGAGGACATGGCCGGCCAGGGCAAGGAGCCCACCTACTGCATGGGGGACGACATCCCCCTGGCGGTGCTCTCTTCCAAGCCCCACCTCCTCTACGACTACTTCAAGCAGCGTTTCGCACAGGTCACCAACCCCCCCATCGACCCGCTGCGCGAGAAGCTTGTCATGAGCCTGGAGATGCACCTCGGCCGACGCGGCTCTGCCCTGCGGCCGGATGCCTCCGGCGCCGCCGTGCTGCACCTCACCACCCCGGTGCTCAACGAGGCCGAACTCGTGGCGCTCGGCTCCTACGGCCTCGGGCTCACCACCCTCTCCACGCTCCTGCCGGTGGCCAATGGTCCCGACGGACTGGAGCAGGCCCTGCATCGCCTCTGCTTCGAGGCGGAGGCCGCCGTGCGCAGCGGTGTGCAGGTCCTGGTGCTCTCCGACCGCGCCGCTGGCGGCCTCTCCGCCGGCACCACCGCGATTCCTCCCCTGCTGGGGGTGGGCGCCGTGCACCACCACCTGCTGCGGCTCGGCCTGCGCCTGCAGTGCTCCCTGGTGGTCGACACTGCCCAGTGCTGGAGCACCCACCACCTGGCCTGCCTGATCGGCTACGGCGCCAGCGCGGTCTGCCCGTGGCTCACCTGGGAGACCACCCGCCACTGGCTGGCCCATCCGCGTACGCAGTCGATGATCGAACGGGGCAAGCTGCCCCCCCTCGACGCCGACAAGGCCCAGGCCAACGTGCGCAAGGCCCTCGAGGAGGGCTTGCGCAAGATCCTTTCAAAGATCGGCATCTCCCTGCTCGCCAGCTACCACGGCGCCCAGATCTTCGAGGCCATCGGCATCGGCGCCGATCTGATCGATCTGGCCTTCACGGGCACCACCAGCCGGGTCGCCGGTCTCAGCCTGCGCGATCTGGCCAGCGAGACCCCCTGTTGCGGGATTTCTTTGGGCTGATTTTTCTGACCTTCGTGCTGGCTTTTTTCGCAGCGCCGCTGGCCAATTTCGGCCAGCGCTATC
>JBBQIH010000426.1:0-1653 GCA_038324725.1 Cyanobacteriota bacterium
GGTGGTCTACCTGCTGCCGCCGCTGTGCATCGACGACGACCAGCTGGCCCATTGCTACACCGTCATCGACGCCGCCCTCTCCAGCCTCTGAAGGGGGTTAGGCCTTCTGGAGCTCAGGGACCCGCCAGGATCGCCGCTTCCACATCCGCCCGCGAGAGTCCGTAGGGGAACTGACGCGCCGTGCTGCGGCCCTCCTGGTGCCAGCTCACCCGCAGTTCCTCCACCTCCAGCTCGATGCGGGCGCTCCATTCGGGGCGGTGCAGGTCCCAGTGGGCGACGTTGGTTCGCGACTGCTTGGCGCCCAGCTGGCGCAGCCAGGCCTCCAGGGCGGGCAGGGGGTGGTTGTAAAGGGGGGTGGCCGCGGTAGGCAGGGTCACGATCGGATCAGCAGGGGCTGGCTGGGAGTGGGGGGTGAGGCGGCAGCAGGCGGGGCCGCTCTGGCCGGGGGCGCCGGGGCCGAAGCCGTCTCGAGGTCGGCCCACCAGCTCGGCCAGGCCATCATTTCGGCGCCGCGCGCCCAGGCCACACCCAGCCCCAGCACCAGGCTGAGCACCAGGGCCAGGGCCAGCAGCAGCAGGGCGAACCACTCACCGCCCGACAAGGCCCGCCGCACCGACACGGGCCGGACAACGGCCACGGACGGGGGGCGCTGGACCGGGGACGGAAGGGCGCTCTGCAGCAGGGCGGCGTCATAGAGCCGCCGGGCGGCCGGATCACTCAGCACGGCATAGGCCTGGCGCAGCTGCCGGAAGGCCACTTCGGCCTCGCTCGCCGGCAGAGCGGTGGTGTCGGGATGGTACCGCTTGCTGAGGCCACGGAACGCCTGCCGCAGCTCCTGATCGCTGGCGGTGGGCTGGAGCTGCAGCACCTGATAGTGGGTGGGGGGCTTGGCTGTGGAGGACATGGTCCCTGAGGCGGCGATGGCAGCCTGCCCGGCGTGAGGGATCCTAGGAAGAAGCCCCACTGCCCTAGCGGATGGCCGCCAGCCCCGACCCCACCAGCGCCCCCCCCGATGCCGGCCTCTGGCAAGCGTTGGGATGGACTCCCGACGATGGCCAGCTCGCAGCGCTGGTGGCCCTGCAGGAGCAGCTGAGGCTCTGGAATGGCCGCGTCAACCTCACCCGCCTGGTGGAGGGCGACGATTTCTGGATCGCCCAGGTGTTCGACAGCCTCTGGCCCTGGGTGCCCCTGCTGAACGCCCCCGGTGGCGTTGCCGACGGCCTCGATCTGATCGATGTGGGCACCGGCGGCGGCTTTCCTGGCCTGGCCCTGGCGATCGCCCTGCCCACGGCACGGATCACCCTGGTGGATTCGGTGGGCCGCAAGCTGGAGGCGGTGCGGGCCATGGCCCGCAGCCTGGGGCTCCAGGAGGGGCGGCTGCACCTGCGCTGCGAACGGGTCGAGCGCACCGGCCGCTCCCTGGACTGCCGCGGTCGCTTCGATCGGGCCATGGCCCGCGCCGTGGCCAGCGCACCGGTGGTGGCCGAGTACCTGGTGCCGCTGCTGAAGCCGGACGGCCTGGCCCTGCTCTACCGCGGCCAGTGGGGGGCCGGCGATCAGCGCGACCTGGAGGCCGCCGTGGGGGTGCTGCGGGCGACCGTGGATCCCGTGCAGCGACGCGATCTACCCGCAGGCCGGGGCGTGCGCCACGGC
>JBBQIH010000427.1:0-1623 GCA_038324725.1 Cyanobacteriota bacterium
ATCTGCCACGGCGACCACCTCACCCGGTGCTGTCCTTGCTGGATCGAGCCGCTCCAGGTCGGCGGTGGCTGGTGCCCGGAAGCGCCTGACGCCCGCTCCTTCAGGCAAGGCCCTGGATAGGGTGTGGCTCGCCCCCAAGCCCGTCCGCATGGCCATCGTCCGCGCGCAGGGCCTCGGCAAGACCTATCGGGTGGCCGACAAGCAACCCGGACTGGCCGGCACCCTGCGTCACTTCGTCAACCGCCGCGAGCGCACGATCGAGGCCGTGCGGGATGTGAGCTTCTCGATTGAGCCGGGCGAGTTCGTCGGCTTCCTCGGGGCCAACGGCGCCGGCAAGACCACCACCTTGAAGATGCTCACCGGGCTGATCCACCCCACCAGCGGCACGGTGGAGGTGGCCGGCTGCCAGCCCCATCGCCGCCAGGCGCCCTTCCTCGGCCAGATCACCCTGGTGATGGGCCAGAAACAGCAGCTGATCTGGGATCTGCCGCCACTGGATTCCCTGCGGGTCAATGCCGCCGTTTACGGCATTCCCCCAGCAGAAAGCCGGCGTCGCATCGACGAACTGGCGGAGATGCTCGAACTGGGGGACGAACTGCGCCGGCCTGTGCGCAAGCTCTCCCTCGGTCAGCGGATGAAGGCGGAGCTCCTGGCGGCCCTGCTGCACCGTCCGGCGGTGCTCTTTCTCGATGAACCCACCCTGGGGCTGGATGTGAACGCCCAGGCCAGGGTGCGCAGTTTCCTGGCCGATTACAACCGCCGCTTCGGCGCCACCGTGCTGCTCACCAGCCATTACATGGCCGACATCACCGCCCTCTGCCCCCGGGTGCTGCTGATCCACGAAGGCCGCCTCTTCTACGACGGCGGCCTGGAGACGCTCACCCAGCGCCTGGCCCCCTGCCGCGAGGTGCGCCTGGAATTGCATGAGCCCATGGGGGCCGGCGCCTTCGCCAGCTACGGCGAGGTGGAGGCCATCGAAGGCCGGGAGGTGCGGCTGCTGATCCCGCGGGAGCGACTCACCGAGCAGGTGGGACGGCTGCTGGCCGACCTGGCCGTGGTCGATCTCTCCGTGTCCGACCCACCAATCGAAGACATCATCGGCCGGCTCTTCCATCAGGGGGCCTTGGCATGAAGGTGGCCCAAGCCCGCCGCATCGCCGCCGTGCTGCTCTCCAGCCAGTACGCCTACATGCTCGAGTACCGGGCCGAGATCGTGCTCTGGGCCCTCTCGGGGGTGCTGCCCTTCATCATGCTGGGCCTGTGGAGCGCCGTCGATGCCGGCGATGGGCTGGGCCTGAGCTCCCTGCAGCTGGCCCGCTACTTCCTGGCGGCCTTCGTGGTGCGGCAGTTCACGATCGTCTGGGTGATGTACACCTTCGAGGAGGACAACCTCACCGGCCGCCTGTCGCCCTACCTGCTGCAGCCCCTGCCCCTGGTGTGGCGCTACGTGGCCGCCCACCTGTCGGAGCAGGCCACCCGCCTGCCTTTTGTGGCCCTGCTGGTGGGGCTGTTCTTTCTGCTGTATCCCGCCGCCTTCTGGTGGCCGTCGTTGTCATCGCTGCTGCTGGCGGTGCTGGCCACCCTGGCCGCCTTCGCCCTGCGCTTCCTGATGCAGTTCACCCTG
>JBBQIH010000428.1:0-1608 GCA_038324725.1 Cyanobacteriota bacterium
GCTGATCACCTGCTCCACCCTGCTGTGCGGCTGGGGCATCGCCCCGGCGGCGCGAAACTGCCAGCGGCCCACGAGCCAGCGGGGAACGACACGGAGGCTCCTGGCCCGGGTAGGCAGCAACGGACGCTTCCAGATGGTGCTGGGTCTGTACCTGCTTCTCTGGTGCGCCCTGCAGATCATGCAGACGGCGGCGCTGATCTTTCTGCCGGTGGTGATGCGGCTGCCGGATGGCTGGAGCAACTGGATCCTGCTGCCCTTCCAGGTCAGCACCCTGATCGGGCTCCAGCTCTGGACCGCCATCGCCCGGCAGCGCGGTCGGCTCACGGCCCTGTATTGGGGCGCCGCCCTCTGGATCGCCGCCTGCCTGATGGCCATGCTGCTGGTGCCGCTCGATGCCACGATCGGGCCAACCGCCTCGGCAGGGAATCTGCTGCGGCTCTGTGCCCTGGTCGTGACGATCCTGATCGTGGGCCTTGGGGCCTCCACCGCCTACCTGATCCCCTGGGCCCTGCTGCCGGACGCCATTGATGCCGATCCGGAGAAGCCCGCCGGGCTCTACAGCGCCTGGATGGTGTTCACCCAGAAAATCTGCATCAGCCTGGCCCTGTTCTTCTTCGGCAACCTGATGAGCCTCAGCGGTTACCAGGCGGCCCGGGGCATCCTCCAACCCGACAGCGCCCTACTGGCGATCAGGATGTGCATGGGCCTGATTCCGGCGCTGCTGGTGGTGCTGGGTCTGGTGGTGATGCGGCGCTGGCCTAAGCGGGGCCCCCACCCGGAGACCCTGACGGCCTCCACACCATGAAGCCACCGCGGTGGCTGCAGCGACTGGGCGCCAGCCTGATGATCGGCGGTCAGGCCGTGAGCGCCATCGCCCGCGGCCGCATCAGCATGGTTGATCTGATCCAGGAACTGCTGGAAGCCGGGCCGGGCAGCTTCCTGATCGTGCTGATCACGGCCCTGGCCGCCGGCACGGTGTTCAACATCCAGGTGGCGGCGGAGCTCTCCAAGCAGGGGGCCAGCTCCGCCGTGGGAGGGCTGTTGGCCCTTGGCCTGTCGCGGGAGATCGCGCCGCTGCTCACCGCCACCCTGCTCACCGGCAAGGTGGCCACGGCCTATGCCGCCCAGCTGGGCACCATGAAGGTGACCGAGCAGATCGATGCCATCACGATGCTGCGCACCGACCCGGTGGAGTACCTGGTGGTGCCACGGGTGCTGGCCATGGTGGTGATGGCGCCCGTGCAGTGCCTGCTGTTCTTCTGGATGGCGATCTGGTCGGGCCAGGTGAGCAGCACGCTGCTGTACAGCATTCCACCGACGGTCTTCTGGAACTCGGTGAGGATCTGGATGAAGCCCGACGACCTCCCCTCGATGCTGCTCAAGGCAGTGGTGTTCGGTCTGATGATCGCCGTCATCGCCTGCGGCTGGGGGCTCACCACCCGCGGCGGACCCAAGGAGGTGGGCACCAGCACCACCGGCGCCGTGGTCATGATTCTCGTCAGCGTCGCCCTCGTCGACGTGCTGCTCACCCAGTTGCTCTTCGGCCAATGACCACCGCCCCCTCCTCCCCCCCGGACAGCACCGCTGACGAGGTGGTTCTCCGTCCCC
>JBBQIH010000429.1:0-1598 GCA_038324725.1 Cyanobacteriota bacterium
AAGACCAACCGGCTGGTGGTGGGCCTGGGGATGATGCCCCGCGGGGAGGTGGGTCTGATTTTCCTGGGTCTGGGCAGCCAGGCCGGCATCCTCTCGGCGCCCCTGGAGGCGGCCATCCTTTTGATGGTGATTGGTACCACCTTCCTGGCGCCGCTGCTGCTGCGGCTGGCGCTGAGCGGTGTCGAGGTCCCCTCTGAGGTCCTCGCCGATGGGTCCGCTGAGCAGGCCGCCTGATCCCCTGCCTGGGTTCGGTCGGCCTCAGCGCTTTTGGTTGTCGTCTCGGCTGGCGGCGAGGCTGAGCGACAGGCCCCCCAGCACGGCGATCAAGCCCAGGCTTCCGGCCCATCCCGGTCCGAGGGCCCAGCTGAGCAGCAGTTCCACCACCAGGCCCACCGCCAGGGCCAGCAGCAGGCTGCCGCCCACCAGCACCAGTTGCTGCAGCCCTTGATCCAGGGAGCCCTCGGCCAGAACCTGCTCCAGGCGGCCCAACGGGACGCTCAGGGGCAGGTAAAGGGCCAGGGCCCACAGGGCCACCCCGGGCAGCAGCGGGCTCAGGTCGGCGAGGGTGAAGGCGTCGGACATGACGACAGGCGCAGGGGGCAGGGCCGCACGCTGGCCGGGCTTCCTAGCATCGTCCTCCACCGCATCGCCGCTGCGTCCATGGCTTCGTCACCCGAAACCCCCTGGCAGTTCCTGGGCCATCGGGTGCATGCCGTGCAGTCGGCTCCTGAGCAGCCGATCGGGCCCGCCATTCTGCTGGTGCATGGCTTCGGGGCCTCCACCGACCACTGGCGCTTCAACATTCCGGTGCTGGCCCAGACCCATGAGGTCCACGCCATCGACCTGCTCGGCTTTGGCCGCAGCGACAAACCCGCCGGCCTCACCTATGGCGGCGCCCTCTGGCGCGACCAGCTCTGCGCCTACGTGGACGAGCGGATCGGCCGGCCCACGGTGCTGGTGGGCAACTCCCTCGGTGGCTTCGCCGCCCTGGCCGCCGGCGCTGCCCTGGGCGAGCGGGCCGCGGGCGTGGCTTTGCTGAACGCCGCCGGCCCCTTCAGCGACGAGCAGCAGCCACCGCAGGGGTGGGGGGCCATCGCCCGCCAGACCATCGGGGCGGCCCTGCTGCGCAGCCCGGTGCTGCAGCGCCTCCTGTTCGAGAACATGCGTCGCCCCGCCACGGTGCGCCGCACCTTGAATCAGGTCTACATCGACCGCACCAACGTCGATGACGAGCTGGTCGAGGCGATCCTGCGCCCCTCGCGCGATCCTGGGGCCTTCGGGGTGTTCCGCACCGTCTTCGACATCCCCCGCGGTCAGCCCCTCGACGAACTCTTCGATGGGCTCACGGCGCCGTTGCTGCTGCTCTGGGGCATCCGTGACCCCTGGATCAACGCCGCCGGTCGCCGGGCCAGTTTCCAGCGGCACGCGCCAGCCCGCACCACCGAAGTCGTGCTCGAAGCCGGCCATTGCCCCCACGACGAGGTGCCCGACCAGGTGAACCGGGCCCTGCTGGACTGGCTGGCGGGTCTGGTGGAAAGCCCGGTTGCCGCGCTGACCGCCCGCTGAACCCAGAGGCGGCTGCCGGTCGGTACATTTCC
>JBBQIH010000430.1:0-1581 GCA_038324725.1 Cyanobacteriota bacterium
CAGTCGCCCCTTGTTCAGAAAGGGCTCCAGGAAGGTGCTTGAGCGCAGGCCGTCGAGCAGCTTGGCGGCCGTGCCGCCCGCCAGCCAGAGACCGCCCCGGCTCAGGGCGGCCAGGGCCAGATCGCCGCAAACGCTGCCGTAGGCCCCGAGCCACAGGTCGAGCGCGTCAGCCGCCAGACGGTCGCCGGCGGCGGCGGCCATCGCCACCTCGGCGGGCAGGTCGGACTGGGCAGGCCCATCACCGCCGTGGTGGATCCGGCGGTGGGGAGCTTCAGCGCCGCCTGCCGCGCCCGGATGTTGCTGGGCTGAGGCCAGCACACCACAGGGTCGGCTGCAACACTGAGCCCAACGACAGTTCACTTATGGTTCGGCCCCAGATTGGCCAGGGGGTGGTGGTGGAGGTTCCGGCCACCACCGCCAACATCGGCCCAGGATTCGATTGCCTCGGCGCCGCCCTGGCCCTCGGCAACCGCTTCGAGCTGCGGGTGATCGAGGGGGGAGGCGAGCGTTTCGAGCTGATCATCGAGGGCCCGGAGGGAGCCCACTTGCGTGGTGGCCCCGACAACCTCGTCTACCGCTCCGCCCAGCGGGTCTGGCGCGAGGTGGGACTGGAAGCGGTGGCCATCGAGGCCCGGGTGCAGCTGGCCGTGCCTCCTGCCCGGGGTCTGGGCAGCAGCGCCACGGCCATCGTGGCGGGCCTGATCGGCGCCAATGCGCTTGTGGGAGAACCGCTCAGCCGGGAAAAGCTGCTCGAGCTGGCCATCGACATCGAGGGCCATCCGGACAATGTGGTTCCGTCCCTGCTCGGCGGGCTATGCCTGACGGCGCGGGCCGCCTCCCATCGCTGGCGGGTGGTGCGCTGCGAGTGGAACCCACTCGTGAAGGCCGTGGTGGCGATTCCGACGATCCGGCTGAGCACCAGCGAGGCGCGCCGCGCCATGCCCCGCAGCATCCCGATCAGCGATGCGGTGATGAATCTGGGGGCCCTCACCCTGTTGCTGCAGGGGCTGCGCACGGGCAATGGCGATCTGATCGCCGATGGCATGCACGACCGCATCCATGAGCCCTACCGCTGGGGGCTGATCCAGGGGGGGCGTGCGGTGCGGGAGGCGGCCCTGGAGGCCGGGGCCTGGGGCTGCGTGATCAGCGGCGCCGGCCCCAGCCTCCTGGCCCTGGCTCCTGCCGATCGGGCCGTGGCGGTGGGGCAGGCCATGACCGGCGCCTGGCAGGGGGAAGGGGTGAGCAGCCACAGTGCCGTGCTTGGACTCCAGGATGGCGGCAGCACCTGGGAACCCCTGGTCGAGGCTGGCTGCCCACAGGTCATCGCTGCCGACTAGAACGGCGCTCCAATGAGTACAACTACCCAGCTGATAAGCTCTGCGCCCCAGGGACCCCCTGCCGCCGAGGACGAGTCCCCCGTCATACTTCCTGCCTGGAGCACCGCACAGTGATGGACGCCAGCCTGCCGCTTTCGCTCGCGTCCTCTGCGTTTCCCGCCGGACTCTCTGAAGGTGCGGGATTTCCCTGGCTGAGCCTCATCGTGCTGCTGCCGGCCACCGCGGCCCTGGTGATGCCCCTGCT
>JBBQIH010000431.1:0-1555 GCA_038324725.1 Cyanobacteriota bacterium
GGCCTTGAGCTCAGCTTGCCGCACCTGAACCTGACCCAGCACCTGCCGCCCAGCGAAGCCTTCGAACCGCAGGCCGAAGCGAGGATTCGGCAGCTCTGGGCGGTGGATTTCGCGACGCTGGGTTATGACTGATCCGATCCCCGCTCGGGTGTCGCCGGCTCCAAGAGCCGCTGCAGCCGCTCTTCCATCTCCTCCACCGCGGCCAGTTGGTCGGCCAGGCTCTGCCCGGCGAGACGCAGTTGGTCGAAGCGGTCGGCGCCCGTCGTGATCGCCCCATTCCCTTCGCCCCAGCGCCGCTCGGCCCGGGCAAGCTCCTCCTCCAGACGCGCCTGCAGCCACAGCCGCAGGCCATCGAGCTGCTCCAGGCTGCGCCGGGCCAGTTCCCGGCCCCGGGCCAGTTGCTCGGGGTCCAGCCCTGTGGCCAGGGTCTCAGCGAGGGACTGGCCCTGGCGCAGCAGCACCCGGGCCCCGGTGAGCACGGCGGCCGGCATGAACTGGCCCAGGGCCAGGGCCCCGAGGCTGCCGGTGTGCAACCAGTCCTCCACCTGGGCGCTGCGGTGCCGGCCGGTCTTGCACCAGTGGGCGAAGTGCTCGCAGTTGTTGAACAGCAGGTTGTAGCGCTGCTCGCCGATGCGGCCCATGGCCCGGCGCAGGGTGACCCCCACCGGCGAACACTCCCCTTCGGGATAGGTCACGGCGCTGATGGGCTCACCGCGACTGAACGCAGCCCGCGGGCTGCGCAGGATCTCCCTGCCCTCCAGATAGTGCGCCACGGTGTCGTCCCCCAGGTCGATGCCGTGGTGCAGAAACAGGCCGTGCTGGCGGCGGGCCTGGAGGTGATCGGCGGCGGCCAAGGCGCGGCAACAACGGATTGTTCAGCTTCGCGCTGACGCGGTGCCCCCATGGGTTGGGCCCGGGTACGGATGGCCGCTCCGTGGCGCCGTTGCCTTTGGTGCCTTCAGGCCGTGGCCTGTTCGCCTCGGTGGCCATCGAGGTCGGCGGCGGCACTGATCGGCAGCACTTTCGCCTTGCTGCGTTGCTCCACCAACTCCCGGGTGATGGTGAAGGTCTGCACATCGCGGCGGGAGGGCAAGTCATACATGACGTCGAGCATCAATTCCTCGACGATGCCGCGTAGGGCCCGGGCGCCGGTCTTGCGACGATGGGCTTCGGCGGCGATGGCCTCGACAGCGCCCTGCTCGAACTCGAGCCGCACGTTGTCCATACTGAGCAAGGTCTGGAACTGTTTGACCAGGGCGTCCCGCGGTTCGGTGAGGATCGCCTCCAGGGCGTTGGTGTCGAGCGGTTCGAGCACCGCGCTCACCGGCAAGCGGCCGATGAACTCGGGAATCAGGCCGTAGCGCACCAGATCCTCCGGTTCGAGGTGGCGCATCACGTCGCTGGACTGCTTGTCCTTGCCGGTGCGCACGCGGCTGCGGCCATCGGCGGGCAGGAAGCCGATCGCGTTGCGGCCCATCCGCTTCTGGACCAGGTCGTCCAGTCCCACAAAGGCGCCCCCACAGTTGAACAGCACCTGGCTGGTGTCGATCTGGAT
>JBBQIH010000432.1:0-1547 GCA_038324725.1 Cyanobacteriota bacterium
GAACCCGTGGTCGCCAAACGGATCATCCCCTGTCTCGACGTGGCCGGGGGCCGGGTGGTGAAGGGCATCAACTTCATCGGTCTGCGCGATGCCGGCGACCCGGTGGAACTGGCCTGTCGCTACAGCGCCTCCGGGGCCGACGAACTGGTCTTCCTGGATATCGCCGCCAGCCACCAGGGCCGCGCCACCCTGGTGGACATGGTCGAACGCACCGCCGAGGCGGTGACGATCCCCTTCACCGTCGGCGGTGGCATCGTCAGCGTCGAGGGCATCACGGAGCTGCTCCGGGCCGGCGCCGACAAGGTGAGCCTCAATTCCTCGGCGGTCCGCACCCCGGAGCTGGTGACGGCCGGCGCCGATCGCTTCGGCTGCCAGTGCATCGTCGTGGCCATTGATGCCCGTCGCCGCCCCTCCACTGGCGACGCCGCCCCCGCCTGGGATGTCTTCGTCAAGGGGGGCCGTGAGAACACCGGCCTTGATGCGGTGGCCTGGGCCCGGCGCGTGGTGGCGCTCGGTGCCGGCGAGATCCTGCTCACCTCCATGGACGGCGACGGCACCCAGGCGGGATACGATCTGGCCCTCACCCGGGCGGTGGTTGAGGCCGTGGAGGTGCCGGTGATCGCCTCCGGAGGCGCTGGCTGCATCGATCACATCGCCGCCGCCCTTGAGCTGGCCGGGGCCTCGGCCGCCCTGCTGGCCTCCCTGCTCCACGACGGGGTTCTCACGGTGCAGGAGATCAAGCTGGACCTGCTGCGGCGGGGCCTGCCGATCCGGCCCCTGCTGGCCCCACTGGCGACGGCGTGAGCCGCTGGCCCGCAGCGATCGCATCAGCTTGTTCACTCGCCGTAACATTGAGAAACGTCTGATGCCACCGGTGCCTCGTTGACCGCCTTCCTGCTGCTGCCTACGCCCCTGTTCACTGTGATCGCGCTGCTGGTGGTGATCGTGGTGATCGCTCTTGTGGCCTGGGCGTTGCAGCTGATGCAGGCCGCCACCGACCGTCGCGAGTTCTCCCTGATGCTGGCCGGTTGCATGGTCTGCTCGTCGGCCGTGGGCCTGGCCACCGTGATGGTGCTGACGTTCACCAGTCCGGTCCGTCTCGAGGCCCGTGAGCTGATGGCTCCCAACGTCGAGGCGGCCGGCGTCAGCCTGGATGCGATCGTGCTGCCCTGGGATGACACCACGACACCCCGATTTGGCCACCGTTGATCCCCAGCAGATCAGCGATCTGTTCGACGCCATCGCCCCCCGCTACGACCAGCTGAACGATCTGCTCAGCCTGGGGATGCACCGGCTCTGGAAGCGGCAGGCGCTGCTTTGGTTACGCCCCCAGGCGGGCCAGCGCCTGCTCGATCTCTGCTGCGGCACCGGCGATCTGGCCCTGGTGCTGGCCTCCCGGGTCCGCCCCGGTGGCCTGGTGCTGGGCCTGGATGCGGCCTCGGCCCCGCTGGCCGTTGCCCGCCGCCGAGGGGCGCGGCAGCCCTGGCTGCCCCTGCAGTGGCAGCAGGGCGATGCCCTGGCCACCGGCCTGGCCGCTGGCTGGGCCG
>JBBQIH010000433.1:0-1542 GCA_038324725.1 Cyanobacteriota bacterium
GGTTCCCACCTGCCGCGCGACCACCGCTTCCCGCGCCGGGCCCTGCAGCAGGGCCACGACCTCGGCAACCATCTCTGGTGCGACGAACGCTCCGCCGCCCTGGCGCCGGCCGCCTTCCAGCAGCAGCTCAGCGACACCGAACGGGCGATCGCCCGGGGCGCAGCCCCAGCCCAACTGCACTGGCGCTGGTTCCGCCCCGGTGGCGGCTGGTTCCACCGGGCCATGCTCGGCTGGCCGTCGGACCGCTCCTATCGCCTGGTGCTGGGCTCGATCTTCCCCTGGGACACCCTGCGGCCGCCCCTCTGGTTCGTGCGCCTGTTCGTGCGCCTCAATGCCCACCCCGGCGGGATTCTGGTGCTGCACGACACCCCGGCCCTCAGCGGCCGCACCCTGGAATCCCTGCGCCTCATCGTTCCCGAGTTGCGCCGCCGCGGCTACCGCTTCGTGCCGCTGGCGGAACTGCTGGATCCTGCCCGCTGATCCCGCCTCCGGCGGTGGGGGTGGGGCCTACGATCCGGGCCGTCCGCACTCTGGGGAATGCGCTTCAGCAGCCTGCTCACCCGGATCGGCGCCGTGCAGGACGGCAGCCCGCGGCACCTGGCAGGGGATCCGGAGATTTCGGGCGCTGAAACGCTCGATCGCGCCGGCCCCGGCCAGCTGGCTTTCCTCGAGCCCGGAAACGCTCTGGCGGCGGTCCTTTCCGCCAGTGGTGCCGCCGCCCTGCTGCTGCCCCTCGACGGGGAGCTGCAACAGCTGGCCACCGAACGTGGCCTGGCCTGGGTGGCGCTCGCCCATCCGCGTCTCGGCTTCGCTGAGGCTCTCGCCGCCCTGCATCCGCCCACCCCGAAACCCCCGGGGATCCACCACAGTGCCGTGGTCGATCCCAGCGCGGCCATGGCCTCCGAAGTGCATGTGGGGGCCCACGTGGTGATCGGTAGCGATTGTGTCGTGGCAAGCGGCTGCGTGCTCCATCCCGGAGTCGTCCTTTATGAGGATGTGCAGCTCGGCGAGGGCTGCGAGATCCACGCCAACGCCGTGCTCCACCCCGGCAGCCGCCTCGGGGCGGGGTGTGTGGTGCAGTCGCAGGCGGTGATCGGCGCCGAGGGCTTCGGTTTCGTGCCCACCGCTGCCGGTTGGGTGAAGATGCCCCAGACCGGCCAGGTGGTGCTCGAGGACGGCGTCGAGGTGGGCTGCGGCTCCACCATCGATCGTCCCGCCGTCGGTGAGACCCGTATCGGCGCCGGCACCAAGATCGACAACCTGGTGCACGTTGGCCATGGCGTCGTGACCGGCCGAGGCTGTGCCCTGGCTGCCCAGGTGGGCATCGCCGGCGGCGCCGTGCTCGGCAACGGCGTGATCCTGGCCGGCCAGGTGGGGGTGGCCAATCGGGCCGTGATCGGCGATCGGGCCATCGCCTCCTCCAAGTCCGGCATCCATGGCGAGATCGCCGCCGGAGAGGTGGTCAGCGGCTACCCCGCCATTCCCAACCGGCTCTGGCTGCGCTGCTCCGCCGTCTTCAACAAGCTGCCCGAGATGGCCCGC
>JBBQIH010000434.1:0-1533 GCA_038324725.1 Cyanobacteriota bacterium
GCGCGCCTGGGAGCGGGTGCGCCAGCTGCAGAAGGAAGACGCCACCATCTACAGCGAGGTGTTTGCCACCAACCGCGGTGGTGCCCTGGTGCGGGTGGAAGGCCTGCGGGGCTTCATCCCCGGCAGCCACATCAGCACTCGCAAGGCCAAGGAGGAGCTCGTGGCCGACTTCCTCCCCCTCAAGTTCCTGGAGGTGGACGAGGAGCGCAACCGCCTGGTGCTGAGTCATCGTCGTGCCCTGGTGGAGCGCAAGATGAATCGCCTCGAGGTGGGCGAGGTGGTGCTGGGTACCGTCCGGGGCATCAAGCCCTACGGCGCCTTCATCGACATCGGTGGTGTCAGTGGTCTGCTGCACATCTCCGAGATCAGCCACGAGCACATCGAGACGCCCCACACCGTGCTCAATGTCAACGATCAGATGAAGGTGATGATCATCGATCTCGACGCCGAGAGGGGCCGGATTTCCTTGTCCACCAAGGCCCTTGAGCCCGAGCCCGGCGACATGCTGACCGATCCCCAGAAGGTGTTCGACAAGGCCGAGGAAATGGCCGCTCGTTATAAGCAGATGCTGCTTGAGCAGGCCGAGGACAGCGAACCCATGGGAGTTTCGCTCGAATGAAGCCACTGGCTCGGACGCTCTGATCATGGTGCTTCTCTCCCTGCGGGGCACCCCGCTCCCCTGCGGGGACAGGCCCCTGGAGGCGGTGCTGTTCGACAAGGACGGCACCATGAGCCACAGCGAGCCCATGCTCGTGGCCCTGGCCCAGGCCAGGGTTTTTCATTGTCTGGCCCTGGCCGATCTGGCCGCCAGCGCCCCGGAGCGTCACCGCGACCTGGGCGAGCTGCTCCACCGCGCCTATGGCGTTTCCACCGAAGGCCTCCAGCCCGCCGGAACCATGGCGGTGGCCAGCCGCGACCACAACCTGGTGGCCACCGCCACCGCCTTGGTACAGGTGGGCCTGGGCTGGCCCGAGGCCCTGGCCATGGCCGAAACGGTGTTCGCCCGCACCGACGCCCTGCACGGCCAGGGGAGCGAACGGCGCCCGGCACCCACCGCCGGCCTGCGGCCCCTGCTGGAGGCCCTGCGGCAGGCGGGGGTGCGCTGCGCCGTGATCAGCAATGATCACGTCGACGGTATCGAGGCCTTCCTGGCTGCCCATGATCTGGCGGCCTACGTGCAGGCCATCTGGAGCGCGGAACATCAGCCCCGCAAGCCGGATCCCGCCGCCGTTCACGGTCTGTGCGGTGAACTGGGCGTGGCCGTGGAGAGCTGCGCCCTGATCGGCGACGCCAACAGCGACCTGCGCATGGCCCGCGCCGCCGGAGTGCCCGTCGTGCTGGGCTACCGGGCCGGCTGGCGGCGTCCAGTGGAGCTGGATGGATCCTTCCTGCAGCTGGATCACTGGCAGGAGCTGACCGTGGTGCCCCAAAGCGCCTCGACGCTGGCAGCGCCGTCCATCCCTGCCGGGGCCAGCCAACCCGTGGGAATTTTCTCACCAATCTTTTTTTTTGCCCCCCCCCCCATGAGCCGTT
>JBBQIH010000435.1:0-1504 GCA_038324725.1 Cyanobacteriota bacterium
GCGGGCTGGGTTCTGGCAGCGAGCCCGCCGAACTGAGCGGGAAGAAGCGCCAGAAGGCGCGGCCGATCAGCTCGGATTCGGGCAGCAGCGGCCCGCCGGGCCAGAAGCGGGCATCCCAGCTGTTGGCCCGGTTGTCGCCCATCACCACCAGATGGCCTGGGGGCACCACCACATCGATCGTGCGGCAGGGGCCGACCCCCTGGCGATCGACGGGGCAGTAGTTGCGCACATACGGCTCGTTGAGGGGGCGACCATTGATCGTGACCTGGCCGCGGGGATCGGCGACCACCCGCTCTCCTGGCAGGCCGATCACCCGTTTGATGTAGGCATCGCAAGCCGGCTGCTGGAGGCCTGGCACCGAACCGATCAGGGGAAGGTTGACCAGCAGGCAGCGCAGCCCGCTGGGCTTGGTGGGTCCGGTGAGGATCGGATCGAAGTGGTACGGGGAGCGGAACACCACCACCTCGCCGCGTTTGGGGGGGCGTTGGCGGTAGGTCAGCTTCTCGACCAGCAGCCGGTCCTGAAGCTGCAGCCCCGGAAGCATGGAGCCGGAGGGGATGTAGCGGGCCTCCATCAGGAACTGGCGAATCCCCAGGGCCACCGCCAGGGTGATCAGGACGCTGCGCCAGAAGGCCCAAGGGCTTTCCTGCCGCGCTTCGGGGTGAGGCGACGTCTCGTCGTGGGCGCCGCCGCCGGGCTGGGGATCCGATGGGCTCAAGGGGTTCGTGCGGCAGCTTCCGTGGTCGGGAGGCAGATTAGGCACGCATCCGCCCGCCGGGTCCCCGATGGCACGCCCACGCTGGCACCAGACCCTGGCCCTGCCCTCCAGTGGCCTGGGCCGCCGCTGGGATCGGTTCGTGGCGCTCTGGGCCGCCCTCAATCTGCTGTGGGTGGCCTTCGACGTCACCTACATCCCCCTGCGCACCTTCTGGCTGCAGCGCAACCTCTACCCGCTGCCCTCGGTGCCGCTGGTGGTGCCGCTCACCGTCATCCCCGACATCACCCCCTGGGTGGATCCGATCAAGGGGATCGAACCGCACCGCGAGACCGAGGCCTACCTGGGCCAGTTCGATCGCCTGGATGGGGCCCTGCGCCAGGCCCCCCCGGGGCAGATCAGCCCCGCCAAGCAAAAGCTCCTCGCGGACCAGGTGCGTCTCACCGCCGAGATGATCGACTCCAATCCGATGCTGGCCTCGGGCACCTCCGGCACCCTGGAGAAGATCAAGAACCGCCTGCGGCAGCGAGCCGACAAGGATTCGGCCAAGGAGGCAGCGGCGGTGCTGCTGAGCCCCGCCTGGCTCGCCTCCCATCCCTGGGAGCAGGAGCGTCTGTTCTGGCGCCAGCAGGTGCTGCCGCTGGTGTCCACCACCTACTGGCGTTCGATCGATGAGAACGGCCGGCCCACCGACCATTTCTGGCGCTACGACCTGATCCTGTTCCAGAGCGTCTTCGCCCTGGACATCCTGCTGCGGGCCATCCGCCTGCGCCGCCGTCTGCCGGGCCT
>JBBQIH010000436.1:0-1503 GCA_038324725.1 Cyanobacteriota bacterium
CCCCGGCGGGCAGAGAGCGAGCAGGGCAGCCTGCAGCAGCCCCGAGGCCCCGTTCACCCCGAACCAGCAGCGCTCCGCCCCCAGCTGGGACGCCGCTCGTTGCTGGGCCTCAGCCACCGCTCCCTCCGGTTCGAGTGGCCCTCCGAAGCCGGGCAGTTCCGGTAGATCCCAGCTCCCCGGGTACTGGTGCAGCAGCCGCCGCAGGGCGGGGGCCAGGGCCCGCCCCCGCCCATGGGCCGGCAGGTGCAGGGCCAGCGGCGCTGGCCGCCAGAACGGGCCCATGGACCAAGGAACACAGTTCCTAGAGTCTGGACAACGCTGCGGCAGGACACTGGCAGAGGTCGTCATCCCAACGCCCACCTATGACCCCAACGGAGACCTGCGTTGGCTGTTGCTGCGGCCGTGGGTCCTGGTGAGTCGGGTGATCGTGGTGCTCTGGCGCCTGGCGGGGCTGGCCCTGCGGCTGGCGGTTCAGTCGAGCAGCACCGATGCCCGGGTGCAGCAGCGGCTGGCCCGCGCCATCCTCGGGACTCTCAACGACCTGGGGCCCTGCTTCATCAAGGTGGGGCAGGCCCTCTCCACCCGCCCCGACCTGGTGCGGCGCGACTGGCTCGAGGAACTGGCCCGCCTCCAGGACGACCTGCCCCCCTTCTCCCACGCGGTCGCCCTGGCCCTGATTCAGGAGGAACTGGGGGCCCCGGCCCACGAGCTGTACGAGGAGTTCCCCGATTACCCGATGGCGGCGGCCAGCTTGGGGCAGGTCTACCGGGCCCGCCTGGCCGATGGCCAGTGGGTGGCCGTGAAGGTCCAGCGGCCTGATCTGCCCTTCGTACTGCGCCGCGACCTGGTGATCATCCGCTCGCTGGCGGTGCTGACGGCCCCGTTCCTGCCCCTGAATCTGGGCTTCGGCCTCGGGGCGATCATCGATGAGTTCGGCACTACCCTGTTCGAGGAGATCGACTACCGGTGCGAGGCCGACAACGCCGAACGCTTCGCCACCCTCTTCCAGGACCATCCCGAGGTGACCGTCCCGGCCGTGGTGCGCTCCCTCAGCAGCCGCCGGGTGCTGACCACCAGCTGGATCAACGGCACCAAGCTGCAGAGCCGCCGCGAACTGGAGGCCCATCACCTGGATCCGGGGGCCCTGATCCGCACCGGGGTGATCGCCGGCCTGCAGCAATTGCTTGAGTTCGGCTATTTCCACGCCGATCCCCATCCGGGCAACCTGTTCGCCCTGCCGGGCAAGACCAACGGCCTGGGCCATGTGGCCTATGTCGACTTCGGCATGATGGACTCGCTCAGCGATTCCGACCGGCTCACCCTCACCGGGGCGGTGGTGCACCTGATCAACCGCGATTTCGAGGCCCTGGCCCGCGACTTCGTTGTGCTTGGTTTCCTCAACCCCAGCACCCCCCTGGGGCCGATCGTGCCGGCACTCGAGGAAGTGCTCGGTGGTGCACTGGGCGAGAACGTCGGCAGCTTCAACTTCAAGGCGATCACCGA
>JBBQIH010000437.1:0-1501 GCA_038324725.1 Cyanobacteriota bacterium
GCATGGCCTATGCGGCACCCGCCCACCATTCCGGCCAATGCCTGCTGGTTGGCGGGGGCGGCCTCCTGATCGCGCCGGCCCTGCTGCTGACCGTGGGGGCCGGGTGGCTGGGTGGGGGGTTCACCGCCTGCACCGCCTGGATGACCAGACGCTGGAGCCAATGGTTCTCAACGCCGGCACGTCCGGGGGGATCCGCCCTTCCGAGGCCCCTGATCTGGGCTCTGGGGGCTGCTCTGGTGATCAGCCTGGCGGCCGTGGCCAGCGATGGCTGGAGTCTCAACGACGGCCAGTTATTGATCCTGCGAATGGCCTACGGCGAGGATCGCCCGGGTCTCGAAGTCCTGCCCTGGCGCCTGCTGGCCTCGGTGCTGAGCATCGCCATCGGCGCCCCCGGCGGTGTCATGCACGACGCCATGTCCCTGGGGGCCCTGCTGGCGGGGCCCCTGATCGGCGATCTTCCGCCCCTGGAACGGCAGTTGCTGGTGTGGATCGGAGCGACGGCCCTGTTCAGCGGCGCCTGCGGCACCCCCCTGTTCTGCGCCCTGTTCGTCGCCCAGATCGCCGGCAATGGCGCCCTGGTGCCGCTGCTGCTGCTCGTGGCTGCCCTGGCGGCGCCGATCGGTCGCTGGGTGCGGGCGGATACATGGAACGAGGTGCAGCTGGAACGCTGGCTTGAGTCTCACGAAGTCGACATGGCAGAAAAGATGAAAGAAGACTGAGTCGTCGGTCTACGCCATTTCTTCAACTGGCTGAATGACTGAAGCCGCAGTTAAGGCGCGGCAAGGAATGGGGAGGATGGGCAAAAGACGCTAATATTCACCACGGTTGTTGCGGCCGATCAGCTCATGCTGGCCACATGTGGAACAGCAGACAAAGCTCCCCTTCCTAACTGGCCTTTCCAAGCTGGTTTCCTTCCCCTCCATATTGCCACTGTTGTCCAGGCCCATGAATTCCAGAGGGATGCATTGAAATCGCCCAAGACCCCAGAGGACGAAAAGCTCCGCCTCGCCAAGCTCCGCTCATTGCGGCTCCTGGATACGGGAGAGGACATCCGTTTCGACCGGCTCACCAGGATGGCCGGGCGTATTTTCCAGGTGCCGATCTGTGTGATCAGCCTGGTGGACGAAGATCGGCAATGGTTCAAATCCTGCGTGGGTCTGAGGATCTCAGAAGTTGCCAGAAGCGTGTCCTTCTGCGGGCATGCGATTAGTGGCTCCGATGTATTGATCGTGGAAGATACCCTTGAGGACGAGCGTTTTTTCGACAATCCCATGGTCCTGGGTGACCCCCACATTCGCTTTTACGCCGGATGTCCCCTGACCATTGATCAGCGCAAGATCGGCACCCTCTGCATCGCCGACGACTCACCCCGATCCCTGGATCAGGACCAGATCGACACCCTCAAGGACCTGGCCAGCCTGGTGGAGCAGGAGTTGGTGGCTAGCCTGCTGGCCACCAAAGATGAGCTCACCGGCCTGGAAAACAGACGCGGCTTTTTGGC
>JBBQIH010000438.1:0-1500 GCA_038324725.1 Cyanobacteriota bacterium
GCCCAGGTGCTGCTGGCGGTGATGGCCAGCTTCTATGCCGTGCACCACGGCCCCGACGGGCTGGAGGCCATCGCCCGTCGCCTGCTGGTCCTGCGTCAGGGGCTGGTGCTCGGCCTGGCGGCCCTGGGGCTGACGGCTGAGGCGGGGGCGGGCTTCGACACCCTGGTGCTGCGCACCGCCGCCGCGCCCGGCCTGCGCCAGCGGGCCGTGGCCGCCGGCTTCAACCTGCGCTGTGGCATCCGTGGCGACGACGGTGAGGCGGCCCTGGCCATCAGCCTCGATGAACTGTCCACCCCCGAAGAACTGGCCAGCTTGCTGGCGGCCCTGGCAACGGATTCCGCCGCCGCCGCCGCAGCGCGCACGGCCCTCCAGGCCGGCCTGATCGCGCTGGAGGGCAAGCCCCTGGCCGAACTGCTCGACGGGGTGCCCCTGCGGCAAGGCCCCTGGCTGCGCCAGGAGGTGTTTCGTCGCTATCGCAGTGAGACGGAACTGCTGCGCTACATCCAGCGCCTGGTGAGCAAGGATCTGTCGCTCGTCCACGGCATGATCCCTCTGGGCAGCTGCACGATGAAGCTCAACGCCGCCGCTGAACTGGCGCCGGTGAGCTGGCCGGCCTTCGCCCAGATCCATCCCTTTGCCCCCGCCGACCAGACCCGTGGCTACGCCGCCCTGGCGGCAGACCTGGAGGCCTGGCTGGGGGCGATCACCGGCTTTGCGGGGGTGTCCCTGCAGCCGAACGCCGGCTCCCAGGGGGAGTACGCCGGCCTGATGGTGATCCGTGCCTGGCACCGCAGCCGCGGAGAGGCCCACCGGCAGGTGTGCCTGATCCCCACCAGTGCCCACGGCACCAACCCCGCCAGCGCCGTGATGGCCGGCATGCGGGTGGTGGCGGTGGCCTGCGATGCCCAGGGCAACATTGACATCGCCGACCTGGAGGCCAAGGCCGCCGCCCACGCCGCCAACCTGGCGGCCCTGATGGTCACCTATCCCTCCACCCACGGGGTGTTCGAAACGGGCATCCGCCGCATTTGCGAGGTCGTGCACGACCACGGCGGCCAGGTGTATCTGGACGGCGCCAACCTCAACGCCCAGGTGGGCCTGTGCAAGCCGGGGCTCTACGGCGCCGACGTCTGCCACCTCAATCTCCACAAGACCTTCTGCATTCCCCACGGTGGCGGTGGCCCCGGGGTGGGTCCGATCGGCGTCGCGGCCCACCTGGTGCCCTTCCTGCCGTCCCATCCCCTGGCCGCCGCCGCAGGCAGCCGGGCCATCGGTCCGGTCTCGGCGGCGCCCCTTGGCAGTGCCGGCATCCTGCCGATCAGCTGGATGTACATCCGCATGATGGGGGGCTCGGGCCTGCGCACCGCCAGCCAGGTGGCCCTGCTGGCGGCCAACCTGATCGCCGAGCGCCTCGAGCCCCACTTCCCCGTGCTGTACCGGGGCCGCGGCGGCCGGGTGGCCCATGAGTGCATCCTCGATCTGCGGCCCCTCAAGCGCAGC